>CACXDE010000117.1 GCA_902766305.1 uncultured Ruminococcus sp.
ATGAAAAGTTGAGCAAGATGGAGACAGAATATGGTTCAGAGTATCATTTCGAGCCTGAATACAGCGAGTTCTCTTGCAAGTGCTCCGGACCCGGTCAGTCGTGCGTATGGCACTGATCTGAAAACAGTGCGCTTAGTCCGAAATATCAGCATCACGGTGTTTATTCTATTTGCTGAAAGGGCTAAGCGCATTAGCTATTGTTGGAGGCTTAATTGTGGAAAAACAAAGAGTGATGCTGCTCGTAACAGAAAATTGTAATCTTAATTGTGTCTACTGTTACGAGCATCAAAAGAATAAAAAAACCATGTCGTTTGAGACTGCAAAAAAAATCCTGGATGAGCATTTGGAAGGGAGAACATCGACCGACCCGATCGTTATTGAAGTGTTTGGTGGTGAAGCGTTCGCTAATTTCCCATTGATAAAGCAGATCGATGACTATATTATTTCAAAATATGGTCATTTAAATATTATATATGAGACCACTACTAACGGAACTCTCGTTCACGGAGAGATCCAGGAATGGCTGCGAAAAAATAAGGATCGTTTTTTTATATCCGTCAGTCTTGACGGCACATTACAAATGCATAATAAAAACAGAGTATATTTAAGCGGGAAGGGCACGTTCGAGGATATAGACATCGAGTTCTTTGCAAATACCTGGCCGGGATGCTCCGCAAAAATGACAGTATCCTCCCAAACCTTGCCTTATATGGCCGACGGTATAATATATCTGGACAAGCTCGGCTTTAAGTGCGATACAACTCTGTCAGTCGGAGTCGATTGGGATGCCGAACGCAATGTTCCTATACTTGTCAGAGAATTACAGAAACTTACGGAATATTATATCCAAAACCCGGAGAAGAGGCTATGTACACTTCTTAATTTCGATCTGAGATTGATGTTCACTCCAATAGATGATAATTTCAGATTCTGCGGAGCAGGCGTTGATATGATATGCTATGATACGCAGGGAAACGCATATCCGTGCCAAGGCTTTGCACCTGTTTCAATAGGTGATCAAGCAGACGGATTCAGAGACTATAATGGAGATAACTTCAAGCTAACAGACGAAAATCCATGCAAGAAGTGCCCGTTCGTACGTTTGTGCTCCAATTGTTATGCGGCTAATCTGCAAAGCACAGGAAATATACACAAAATAGACCCTGCGCTTTGCGAACTATACAAGCTGTGCGTTCTTGCAAGTGCGACTATAAACGGTAAAAGAATACTTATGAAGGATGAGATGACTGAAGATGACCGTCTCGTGCTAAAAGCGGTCTACATTATTCAGAACTACTTTAAAAATGAGAGATTTGACCATTAATGATGCTTATGATGTATTGTCCTTATATGAGATCTCCGAGTCGGTCTCGAAAATAACGATCATCGAAAGCTCGACCGGATCAAATAAAATAAGGATCATTTTCTGCATAGAAACAGACTCCGGCAGGGAATACATTTGCCGAATTTCAAATGAAGCGAATTATCCCAAGGGGTTGGTAGAAAAGCAGTGTGCATTTGCAAGGTTTTTGTATGATAACGGTATAAACACTCCAAAAAAATATTCCTGCAGCGGTGGATACTGCAGGACTCTAAAGATTAATAACGAATACTTCTTAGTTGTTCTTGAGGAACGGTTAGGTAATGACATGGTGTTAGTTACACCTGAGGAATACAGAGACCTTGGTATCCTTTTAGGAAAAATTCACTGCTTATCTGAAGGGTACGTTTTGAAGGTCGGGCAGGGGATCGTTAGCCGAAGCATCGACACGGGACGGGCACGCTTTGATAATTTGATAAAGCAATTGATGCCTCCGGTATGCGATCATTCTATGATAGAAGAGGTTGGCCGAAAGCATGATGAACTGATTTCGGCTTTGCAAAAGGATATGCACAGACTGCCTTATGGAACGGTGCATGGTGATCTAAGCTCTTTTAATAACATCGTTAGTATGCCGGATCAAAAGGGCATGGCGGTCATTGATTTTAATCTTGCGGGAGAAGAGCCGTATCTTTTCGATCTTTTGATAACCTTTTATTCATCAATAAATGATCTGTTACGATCATCAAAGAATGTATCGGTCGAGAGATACTTTACGTTTTTTGAAGGTTACTCTTCTGTCCGTAAGTTTAATAATATCGAATTGGAACTGTGGGATCGTGCGGCAGCGTTATTTGATGGTCTGTATTTTTGCAAGCGAATGATAGGTGAGTACAATTTATCGCCCACAACGGACAATGCGCAATGGCTTTATGAAGCCCTCGAACATTTTGATGTTAAGACTCATCGGATCGAAAAAAGGACGTATAAGTAAAATATGGAGCATATATGGATATAGAAGCGAGTTATTTGGAATTTTGTGAGAAGCATCCCGAACTGCTCGATTACACGGATATCGATTTTTTTGGAATCAATGTTTCGGAAAAACGCAGCAACGCGATCACATTTAAGCTATATATGACAACAGAGGTCAGCCGAGACGTTACTCTGGAATTACTTCGACCCTTGTATGAGAGAGATATGATCTCGGCTCTGAATCTGGTTAACGATAATGTTAATATAAATAAGCTTAGATGTGATGTCGGATTAAAGAACAGGACTAATGACAATATGATGTTCCTTTTTGATTGGCTGAGAAATGGGATCAAAGAAAAGGATCAATTGAATGAGATCGAGGAGTTTTCGAAAATAAAATGCAGCGATGATAACGATCTTAAATATGCTTCGATGTATTTTTTGGGATTGATCGCCGATAAGAATGACCGCAGCGCATTTGACGCCGTAAAGCTGCATTATATTTTGAGACGCATTTCGGATGCGAATAGGATCGGAGAAAATTATTCGGCAGATAATAGAAGAACTATCAAAGAACTGAAAAGAGTAGAACTGCCTTGGATACAGCGCATCCTTTCCGTGCTTGAGCCGCTGCTCGATAAAGGCTTGGCAGAGCTTTGGATCGCGGCGGCAGATTATTATGTCGGAGTGGACAATAAATATAAGATTTATGTAAAAAACATAAATGAAGCGTTTTATGATCGGATCTACATAGAGCTGCAAGCTTTGGATAGCAACATCAGTGACCATTTAAAGATGTCAGTTGATTGGATAAAAAGCCATCGTGAATACACTGTCTATGGTATGGCAATATGTCTTTCCGAAAGCTATAATTGGTCGCTTAATTTTTATCTTGATCGAAAGGAAATAGCTTCAGAGGATGTTAAGTATGGCATCAATAAAGATACATGAGATTCCAGATAAGGATGGAATAATATTATTCTTTTTGCAGACTTTGATATGTTGATAATTACGGTTAGTATATTACTGAAGCGAGATTCCAGCTGAGCCGATCGGTGAAATTAAAGGATCTAAAAGATAGAGTTAATAAAGGGTGAAAGAAATATGCAAATCAATAGTAAAAATTTTTTTTTGAGCAAAGTACCTTGCACTGTGCAATTTCAATCGTGGGATGATATAAACGTGATGATCGACATACCAGAAAGTAAACAATATTTGATTTTAAATATGTTTACTTTCATGGGCGAAGGTTGGTATGTTGATTTTTCTAAATCAGGTGATGACTATACAGTTAGATGTTATGAGCCAGGAGTAAAAAAAGAAGAAATAGATCCTTTTGAAGTATATAAAGATATTTATGCTTATCCTTGCCTCCGTGTAAGAGAAGAACCTTTATCACCCATAACAATGAGTGTTGAAGAAAAGAGAAAATAATCATGATCAAATTAGAAATACCCTATGAATGGTATTATACTTCTTTTCCTGCCAGAAAAGTTATTTTTGAGATAAGAAAGAGAGCAGATACGGAACTTGAAGTATAGTATGGTCATATATCTGTAATTTAATAAAAACAGAACGCTATTATTTATACACTGTCCACAACTTAAGAATAATAACAATGTATGCAGGGTACGGGGCGGCAGCCCCGTAGGGCAGCGGGCGAAGCCCG
>CACXDE010000118.1 GCA_902766305.1 uncultured Ruminococcus sp.
GCTTTCATGTGCGATCCTTTCAATTTCTTCTACAGGCATATTGAATGCCAATGCAAGGTTTTCGGGAGTTGAATTAGTGGTTTTAAGCAGAGATCTTATAGCAATGATCTGATTTTTCCTTGCTTGTTCCATTGCTTCTGCTTTACCTTCTGCCATCCCTTCTGCACGGCCTTCTGCACGGCCTTCTGCACGGCCTTCTGCAATTCCCTGTGCTTTTCCTTCGACAATAGCTTCCTGTCTGGCAAGTTCAGCATATTCGTTGATGAGGTCTTCAATCAGTTTTGTCATATTCTTGTCGTCTCCTTTCAATTTTTTTACATATCCGCACCTGTCTGCTAAAACTGGATTATACATTTCCTCAGCTCTTATACAGAAAAAATCATGTATCAGCTTTCCTATTTCAGAATCAGTACCCTTGTATGCGCCGTTAACATAAACTATTTCCGAACCGTCATCAAATTCCTTGTCTGTTTGCAGTATTATTCTCTTTATATTGTACACAGGCAGACCTCCGCCGATTACGTCATTTTCTGTAATGAAAATCACATATGTATCCGGTATTTCAGAGAAGTTCTTGTTTTTTTCAAGTATATTAGTGTCTATTATACTGCTGTGGTATCTGGCTCTTTTGAAGGAAGCACCGCTGTCAGCACGTTGTACTTCAATATTATAGTATTTACCGCTGCTGTCTGCTGCAAGGATATCAAGCTTCAGTGATCGTCCGGCAATATTTCTTATCTCTTTTTGTGTTGCTGAAGATATTACCTTAAGATCATTTTTGTTCAGTATGATCCTGAGCATTTCCTGTATTCCTTCGTTGAACCCGTCAAAAAAGTGGGTCATAAAGAAATCGTCTATAAGCCTCAGCTTTTGTACAACTGCGTATATTTTGTTTCTGTCTGGCTGCATTGCATCACATCCGTTCATAAAAAGTATATAAGTAAGCAATAAACAATGATCGTGCTGATTTGTGTTATTCTCTATAGTTATTGTACATCTTTACTGTTTTTTTTTCAATATAATCCTGATAAATTATTTACAGAAAATACATCATATCACAGGGAGAATATGTTATAATAGCTTTGTATGATAGGTTCTGGCTGAAAGCAGAATCAGGGAAGGTAAGGTGTTTGATTTATGGATAAGATTGCGAAAATTAAGATAAGCGGGCATGATCTGATAATGTATATTTTAGAGCTTATCGGGATCGGTCTTGGAGCAGTGATAGCGGCATTTGCTATTGAGGAATTTCTTGTTCCCTGTACTATACTTGACGGCGGAATTGTCGGTATAAGCATTATACTGAACAATAAGCTTGGCATTCCTCTTGGCATTCTTACAGTTGTTCTGAACATACCATTTCTGCTCATAGGAGCAAAAAAAATGGGGAAGAAGTTTATAGTAAAAGCGGCATATGCAATGGTCATTTTTTCGGTTTTTCTGGAAATATTCGCACCCATGGTAAATGCAACCAAAGATTATCTGTTAGCTGTATCCTTCGGAGGAGTTATACTCGGTATAGGTGTCGGACTTGTTATACGGTTCGGGGGATGTCTTGACGGAACAGAAACGGTTGCAATACTTCTTAACAAGAAATTCAAGCTTCCGGTAGGCAAAATTGTTCTGCTGTTCAATGTCATAATATTTGTTGTGGCAGGGTTTGTTTTTGATTTTGAGAGGGCTATGTACAGCCTGCTGACATATTTTGTTACATCAAAGGTGCTTGATATAGTTGAATCCGGACTTGAACAAACGAAGGCGGCAATGATAATAACCAACGATGCAAAGGAAATATCCCATCAGATATACAAACGTCTGGGACGTACAGTTACAATAATGGAGGGCGAAGGACTTGTCAGCGGCAAGAAGGTAGTGTTGTACTGTGTTCTGACAAGATTTGAAGTGCATGAACTCAGGGATATAATAAACAATGTTGATTCATCTGCATTCATAGCAATAAGCGATGTTTCGGAAATAATAGGAAATCATGTAAAGAAAACGGGGAATATAAAACTGCCTGAATAAATATTTATTAAGGACTTGCGGGGTAACAGCATTGGAAAAACTAATTGATGTTCAAAATGACGGGTACAAAATTCTGTCAGGAAGCGTACTGAAAACTATAGCCCTTATCACTATGCTGATAGATCATACAGCCGCCACTTTGCTTGTAAAAATGAGTTCTGCTGTAACACCGCTGGCTGTAATATTTGGTGAAAAAATAACCTTGTATTTCATTCTGAGGATGATAGGAAGGACGGCTTTTCCGTTATACAGCTTTCTTATTACGGAGGGTTACAGACATACAAGGAACAGGAAAAAATATGCGCTCCGTTTGCTGTGTTTTGCTTTTGTCTCAGAACTGCCGTGGGATCTTCTGCATGATGGAAAAATGTTTTCAATGCTGTCTCAGAATGTATTTTTTACATTATTCATGGGGCTTGCGGCAGTGTACATATATGACAAATTCATTGATGATAAGAAAAAGATGATATTCGGGCTTGCGGCTGTATTCGCCTTGTCTGTTGTGATAAACTCAGATTATGGTATAAAAGGGGTCGGGTTTATCCTTTTTATGTATGCGCTGAGTGAAAATAGTCTGATACAGATGCTTTGCGGGTGCTGTTTTTTTGCTGTGCCTCAGTCTGTGATACCTGCATTCGGGCTTATACAGATGTACAGCGGAAAAAGAGGATATATAAATGGGCGTTTTTTGCAGTATATGTTCTATATTATTTATCCGGCTCATATGCTGATACTTTATATTCTCAAAGTACTTTGGTTCGGGTAAAATCAGGCAAAATAGCTCAAAGCAGTTATAAGTTATCAGTTATCAGTTGTGGCATATAACACTTTATTCTCCTTTTCTTGTTCTAAAGGCTTGCCCAATTTGTCATTCTGAGGAGCGGCTAATTCAATGTGTAAAGTGGAAAGTGGAAAGTGGAAAGTGGAATGTCAAGACGTACCAGACTTTTTTCTTTTCTCGTTGCTCTAAAAGTTCGCCCAATTTGTCATTCTGAGGA
>CACXDE010000119.1 GCA_902766305.1 uncultured Ruminococcus sp.
GCGAATCTTGTCCGCTTTCAGGTCGATCTTCTGCTTAGACTGCTCATTCAAGGCAGGTGAATCCGACAGCCATACAAAGATAGCCTCCGGCTGTTCTGCATAAGTATCAGTTCCGAAAAAGATGTCCTCTATCAGCGACGCCATGATGATCGTTTTGCCGGAGCCCGTCGGCGCCTGCAACGATACCACTTGCGGCGTGTGAGTGCGATGATAGCTGCCGAGCGCTTCGGCAACTTTCATTCTTAATTCCGTTGTCGCTTTCTTTTGGAAAGGAAATAATTCGACTTTCATTTTAGTCCCTCGCTATATTGATTCGGAAGTTATCAAGATAATCCCGATACAACTGATATGTTTGCTTGACGTTTAATGCCTTTGCCATAGTGCAGTATCCGGGCTCGTAATCGGTGATAATGTATACAGTTTCGATTTCCGGATACTTTTTCAATGCTTCTGCAAATTCAGGGAAAGCAGTTTCTTCCGTCAAAACCGCAAAACGATTCTGCGGAAACAGCATCATGTCCTCAACCGCATCTCCGTCTGAAACAGGGCACTGACCGATCGCTCCCGCCTTCATCCATAGTGTCGGCAGCATTTCCTTGAATTGTCTGCCCAATGCAACGGCGTTTTTATCAAGAAATCCAAGCTTAAAATATGCGGCGTTTGCCTTGAAGCCATCCGCCATAGGAATATCACTGCCGATATAATTCCCTTTCAGCGGTTCGCCGTTTACATTATGTCCTTCAATAGAACAAACTGTTCGCGGCCATGTAACATAGCGGGCAATACCGAGCTTTTCCCACTCTTCATCCCCGGGATGATAGCCCTGCTTTGTCAGTGCTTTTGCTTCGTCAACGGATACTTCATTATTCGTCACCAAAATACAGCGACGGTTGCCTCCGTCCTCTGCATTTAGAAGATTGACCGCGTGAAGCGTAGTGCCCGAACCGGCGAAGAAATCTACGATTAGAGCTTCAGGTTTATTAGATACAAAAAAGAAAATAGTATCCCTTACTGCATAAAGGGATTTAGGATATTTAAACGCACCAGACTCGCATAAGATTTGCTTTATATATTTGCTTCCAAAAGTGGTTGCATCATGGCTAGATTGATTCCACATTGTTCGTGCTTGTACCATTTGATTTGCTACTCTCTTTAGTACCATTGTGCCCTTTGGGTCATATTGAATAATTGAAATATACCCATCTTCAATTTCTTTCAACTGTCCCTGTCGTAGATAGGTTAAAACATATTTTCCTTTTTTCTTACTTACTCTAACCGCTCCAATTGCTATTCTTTTCTCTAATTCATCCAGTCCAAGCTGCCACACACCTTCGTCACCGTTTCCGTGCATTGGCCAAACTACTTCACAATTTTCTGGCACATTAATCGAATTTCGACTAACCCCTCTTCCCAAAGGCTGTCCAATTGACTCAATTGTATCCGTTGACTTATTAATAAAAATAGGGAAAAAGCAGTTTTCTGAACGCTGTCTATGAGAGTTACTTCCTGTGCGGATTAAAGAAAACCACGTCACTTTTTCTGAAGACTGCACCTCTTTGTCTAACATATTACGATCTGATAGAACCGGAGCACTATCACCAATCATCACATAGAAAATATATTCATCAACTCTAGTAAACAACTTGTTCCTTGCTGCTCCATTCGGATTAATGCAAGTTGATATCATTTGAATACTTGCATTAGGAAACATCTCTTCCAATAAACAACCAAGATGCAAATACTCTTTTTCATCAATCGTGACGATCAGCACAGAATCATTCGGATTCAGGAGCTTTTTAGCGATTCTCAAACGCTTTTTCATCATAGAAAGCCATTTACTGTGGCGGTATGTATCGTTGCTGTCTACATAGTCGTTATTATACTTCCAATCTTTTGCGCCGGTATTGTATGGCGGATCAATATAGATGCAATCGACCTTACCTGCATAAAGATATTCGAGCAGTTGGAGCGCATGATAGTTGTCAGCTTCTATCAGCGTATGCCAAAGATCACTGTCAGGCGCGTTACATACCTCGTCCACAGGCTTTAGGCAAGGATAAATCGGCTCACCAAATTCAGCTATGGTGACCAGCTCGTCAATATTGAGTTTCACCGCGTCAGCTTCACCTTTTTTCAAGCAAACAGCCTGGTCACCGTCAATAGCTAGGACTTCATAGAAGTCATTGACTTCGCCCTGCTTGAGCGCAACCTTAGACCCGCGCCGTACGGGAATATCATACAAAGGTGTACACTCGGGCAAATGCTCTTCAAAAACTAAGCCGAACTTCTTCTGCTTTGAAAACTTGTCCACTTCTGCCTGAATCCGCTCCCGTAAATCCTCGTTTTCTATTTGATTGATCAAATCATTAATCGCTGACATTAGCCTGCTCCTTATTACTATTATTCTTGAATCTGTTCATACTTAACTTTTAGGTAATTGACAAATGCTGAACACGATACAAGCATATACAAAGCATCTTCTGATGTGGCATTTGTATAATCTATACTACCATGTCTTATTCCACCGGCATCTGAAGTGAAACCATACAGCTTACTAAATGCTTCCTTTTGAGCAGGGTGAATTGTAACTCCCTTGCTCTCTAAACTCTTCAACATTTTCCCTAAAGTCGCTTGCGCTCCACTTTCGCCGGTAATTACACAGCACATTGACTCAACCGCAGAAATAGATTCCTTGATCGAGTTCTCATAATCAGGATTTTCTCTATCAGAGTATAACTCAAGAGCTTTCTTGATATGAGTGCTAACAACACCAAATGGATTCGAGATAGTTTCTTGAATAGATTTTATCTCTTCGTCATTTGTAATTGCGGCAAATTTACCGTTTATCAATCTGTATCCAGCCTTCTCTTCGTCTAACACTTTATTTATGACTTTTTCATAATGTTCTATAAATTCATTTTTACCATATAAAGGACGCCTACCAAAATAGTGTTCAAACTCATAGGAATCCATCAAATATATGATTTCAAAAAAATAAGTTATAATATCATATGAATCATACCAATTTGAGTCTTTGGATGAACCTATAAACCGTCCATCTACGTTATTCTTGTTATAATAACTCTTCACGTATCCTAACTTGTCTGCTAATATAGCATAAAAATATTCCTGAGTATATGCTTCGTCTATTGCTTCAGAAAAAACATTAAACAACCTATTACGTGTCCTTTTATCAAGAGTTTTCATCTGTATTTCTTTTGTAGTTTCAAATCCAAAATCTTTTGAAAAACTCATTTTCCCCAATCCCATTATTATTCTTTTTTTGCCGATACTATTTACTTATTAGAAAGATTTATAATAATATAATTATATCATATTGCCTATATGATTGCAATTTATATAGTGTGAAAATCTAACAATTCTATATTTTTTTATAGCTAAACATTATCCCTTCAAAATCTGCTCCGCCTACAAATCGC
>CACXDE010000120.1 GCA_902766305.1 uncultured Ruminococcus sp.
GAAGGCGTATTCGGCGAAAGTGATCCGGTAAAGACGATCGAAAAATTCGAAGAGTTCTTCCGCTCGATCGACATGCCGACAGACATCAAGGGCCTCGGCCTCGACTTCGACAAAGCAGCATGCCGCACAGCAGCGCTGGGAGTAACATTCCAGAACGCACGCACGATTGGCAACTTCAAAGTCCTCAGCACAGATGACATCTTCGAGATCTACATGATGGCATCAGGGCTGAAGTAGATGCACGGGCAGAAACTCATGCAGGAGGTGTGATACATGTTCCAAAGCAATAAAACATTGGCGGCATTTTACTTCATAGCATTTATTGTGTGCTTACTGGTGTTCCTCGGAAAACACAGCTGGGGATATCTGGTTGCAGCAGTCGTATGGCTCGCACTGGGTGTTTACTGCCTTGTCAGAAAAGACGACGAGCTCTGAGTCCGGCGCCATAGGCATAAAAAAGGCATAACCAGCATACAAAAGGCGACAACATCGAAAAGCAGAGTTGCCATTAAAGCAAAGACGACAGTTCCATTGCAATAAGATGCCTGGATAAAGAATGTGATTAAACGGGATAGCCATCACGGCCATCCCGTTTTCTGCTTATGCTTACGCTTATTTACGCTGATTGCACATCGCGAAGTCCATAGATGTCTGCAATTACCTTACTTACCTGTGTTGAATCAATATTACCTTTCTTATCGCCAAATATGAGGAATAGATTGACGCCCGGCTGATACCCGCTGTCCATGTACCTTTTTATTCTTTTCGCAAACCTCTCACCATAATCTGTCAGGTCCATACGGCCCACATACTCGACAATGATATTCGTCTTCATGTCAACAGGCGACAAAATGGTAAAATCCGGATATATCGTTGGCCCATAATCCGTAGGTGGAAATGGCAGCTCATATACCTGAACCAGACCGGCTGACTTGAACATTTCGTACAAAACGACCTCGCTGATTGATTTGACCATCACCCCGTCAGATGTCCGTTGTGTTTTTCGCTCCGGATAATTCTCCGGAAATCTTTTCTGATGTTCCAGCTGGGCAGCTTTCCATTTTGCACCTTCATTCCGGTAAAGCTCTGACACCGGAGGCACTTCGCATCTATATGTCTGAGGCAAACTCTCGCTGACATGACTCTGATCAAAAGGAAGAAAACCATCTGCCAATGCTTTCATAAATCCGAGATCCCGGTCGATACGTCTGATAGCCTCTTCAAGAAATCGCGCTTCACGAACCCTCTTAACCTCACGCTTATCAGAATTTCCGACATACTTATATTTTTTTGAACCACGACGCTTAATATAAAAATAGTATTTACCGTGTCCGTGATTTTTACGGCGAAGGAATGCTCCTCTGCAATCCTCAAGGCGCTCCAAACGTGATGCATATTCTTTTCTAACATTTTCAAGTAAAAGTATTTCATAATTGAGCCTATGCTTTAGTTCTGCATTCATATACATTTGCCTCCTGCCTGTCTATCAAGGTACTTGATTTTACTAACAACAAAACAAACCGGCAAACGAAAAACGGCCTTATTCAAACAATAGAATCACTTTTTTCTTGCAACAGCACTTTTTTCTGTTACCGCACCTAAACCACGCGCTTATGCATGGTGCCATGCCGGTTATCCATAACTCAACAGTCTGAGTATGGCCGGTTTGCACTGCTGCCACCTAAGGATCATTCTTCCAAGCAGAAACAACTGAAATACATTGGTACCTCCATCCCAGTAAGGAAACAACTGAAAGACATTGGGCACTCTATCCCAGTAAGGAAGAAGAAGGACCAGAAAAATGGTTACCAACTATTATTTTCACTCTTACAGGCACCAAAGATCCTTTACAACGATCCTTTCATGGCCTTCAAAAGCAGGTGATTTTGCAAGGATATTCATTTTCTCGAGTATTCTCTTATGGAAATCGCAGGAGTTGTTGCTGTTAAGGCTCTGATTCAATTAAAACGCCATACAAGCGGCAGTCCTGATGCGAACGGTGTGGTTACTGCGAAACTGAATATAAAGGTTGAGCACCATTATTTTGGTCATTAATTGTTGTTTGCTGCAGGTAAGAGACCAATCGAAAAGATGAATACTATACATATTCGGTACAGCCCATAACAGACCGGCAAATCGCAAGGCTGCTTCATATACTGCTGCTATTTGTCCGGCCCGATTGTTGTTTAAAGAATCGAGATGAATCTCAGTAGATTCTTAATGTCAATTAATGCAGAAAAAACATTCAAAAAAGGTGTTGACAGGGGATGATTTCTGTATTATTGTACTAAGTAGTTAATACAGTAATACAAAATAGACATCGAATCAGCATATAAATCGATATCGTTATACATAGGAGTCAGCGCA
>CACXDE010000121.1 GCA_902766305.1 uncultured Ruminococcus sp.
TAACCGCTGAAGAAGCTTCAGAGTTCTTTAGACTTCCGTTTGGAACAAATCATATTTCTGCGGGAATAGCTATTAATGAAGCGGAGAGAAAAAGTAAAACCTTTGATACACATATTATTGATTCTGGAGATATTACTGTTGGGCAATTAAAGTCGTCTTTCGGAGTAAATACTATAGGTATTTCTCTAAATGATCTCACAAGACATATGTTTGTTACTGGGACACCAGGTTCCGGAAAAACGACTTTTTCTGTCGGCCTCTTGGATCAGCTCTGGAACAAATATGGCATTCCGTTTCTTGTTATTGAACCTGCTAAAAATGAATATCGAGCTTTGATAGAAACTATTCCCGATCTGCAAGTATTCACGCCCGAAAAAAACTTCATCTCTCCTTTCTTGTTTAATCCTTTTATCCCACCTAAAAATGTTCGACTTGAATCGTATAAATCGACATTAAAGACTGCTTTCTCTGCAGCTGTTTCAATGGGGTCACCACTAACTGAAATATTTGACGATACAATCAGGAATTGCTACTCCAAATTCGGCTGGCTTGATTCCTTCACTTTAGAAGATGGTGGACACATATTTAATATATCAGATTTTGTCCAATGCTTTGAAGAGACATTTCAACGTATCGGATACACTGGTGATGCAAAAAACATCGGTCGAGCAGGAGTCGTGCGGCTAAATGGTTTGGTTAACCTTTTTGATAACTATTCTTCTATTCCTATCGAAGACTTACTCACGAGGCCGACGGTAATTGAATTGGCTGCTGTGGAGAATGATGAGCAAAAATCATTGATTATTGCACTTGTTTTGCTGTCAATATTAGCTTATGTAAATGCAAATTATATTGGTGATGGTACATTAAAAAATGTCATTTTACTAGAGGAAGCACATGTATTACTAGGCGCTAGAAGTAAGCAAATCCAAAATGAGGCAAATCCGAGCGAAATCGCGCAAAACTTAGTAAAGCGTATGCTGGCAGAAATCCGGTCTTACGGTGTTGGAATTGTTATTGCCGACCAATCGCCCAGAAAAGTCACATCGGATGTTATTGGGCTTACCGATGTAAAACTGGTTTTTCGTTTAGTTGAAGGTACTGACAGACAGATTATTGCTGATAGCTCGGGCATGACAGAACTTCAAGCGCAGCGTTTATCCAAACTTAAACCTGGTGAAGCATTCTTCTTTTTCAATAGGCTGGAAGAGCCTGAGGAGATTCGAGTACCGAACTATCGCAAAGAGAATAGTATCAAAATTACTATTTCTGACGATGAAATAAAGAAGAAATCACAGTATTGGAAAAATCGAGAGGCGTTACTTCGTCCTTATCCGCAATGTGCTCACTGCAGTGATTGCAAACTATCGTGTGACTTTAATCGGCGTCTTCTTGGACGTGAGATTGCTCAACGCATCTTTTCGAAGCATTTCTCGCCGGAAATGAATGACTTTGACACCGTAAAAGAAGTATTTGGCCAAATCAGCAAGACTACTTCAATGGAACTAAACGGCCACCCGTTAACACACGAGATTTTATCATGCGTGAAGGTTCATCTCTGGCGCAAAATACGATATGGCACTAAAATTCCTATTCGGGATATACAAATAGAGAACTCTTTGAAAAAGTAATGGAGCTGTCTGTATGAATGAGTATAGCGAATTAAATAGTGATTTCGTAGATTCTCATGACTATGAGAGTCCTATAAGCGAAGGCATAGATGATTATTCTGAGGATACTATAGCAGATGTTATACAATCTTCCGACTATTCTTCTGATTTAGAACTAGAAAATATTGATATGTTTGATGAAATACCAGAAGATATCGACGGAGCTCAAATGGACCTTGACGATGTACAGGAGCGTATTGTTTTAACCTCCAACGAAATTGAAGAATACATTGAAGATATTTCAAATGTTGAACAGCTTCAGGCACTTAGAGGCGCCATTGAATCTGGTCAAATATCGATTCAAGATGTCGATCATACAGAAGACGCCCAAAAGGTTCTTTGATTATTCAAGTAATTTATAGCTAGACGGGGAGGAAATAAGATGCCGTTAATGGATGCCAAATGCCCTAATTGTGGAGGGGGGCTAAAAGTTGCAAGCGATAGCAAGGCGGCAATATGCCCATATTGCAAAGAAGCATATATTGTCCAAGACGCGATTAATAATTACACTTATAATAATGTAATACATAATTCCACGAACATTGGTAGCTTAAATGCTAATCTCGTTCAACTTAATGATGATCGCACAGCCGTAGCCAGACTAGAAGCGGCTGATGCATTTATGGCTCTAAGGGAGTATGAAAAGGCAGATGCAGCATTTCAGGAAGTTTGTGATCTTACTCCTCAGGATTATCGTGGCTGGTGGGGAAAAGCACGGGTTATTACAAATGAATTTACAAGAACGACAGGTTATGATTCCAACCTATTAGAACAATATTTTGAGAGATCAATGCTATTCGCTCCTCCTGATGTTTCAAGAGTACTATCAAAAAGATACAATGAATACAAGCAATTTCTCAATGAGCAGCGTATACTAGAAGCGGAACAACGTAACAACTGGAAAAAACATGTTGAGGAGAAGCAATTAGCTGAACGAAAAAGATACGAGCAAGGGTTCGTTGGAAATGATGGCGATGAATATCTTCTTCCTATTCCATGTGAATATCGAAAAAGTCTCAAGAAAGCAATAATTTCAAATTCAGTTAGAGTAATTTTTGAGGAAGCATTTAAGGACTGCTATAACTTAGAAGAAGTTTATATGAGTGACTCTGTCGTAGATATTCGTAGGAATGCATTCAGTGGATGTAGCAATCTAAAAAAGATACGACTCTCTAATAATCTACAAAAACTAGGTTATGGCGCATTCAGCAGTTGTACAAGCTTAGAAAAGATTACAATTCCAGGGTCTCTCAAAGAATTGATATGTCTCCCGAGATCACTATTTGATGAAATAATAGCGAGCCAGACCAGAAAACCCGACGGTACGTTTAAATCGGTTCAGTATGGATCGAATGGCAATATGCAAGCGTTTTTTGACAATTGTAGTAACCTACAAACAGTAGTTTTTGAGAATGGCGTCCAGGCAATAGATGCGAGTATCTTTTTCGGTTGTACAATGCTTAAAACGATTCAATTTCCGGATTGCGATTTTGCAAATCATTATTTAACGCGAGGGCGGGGTGGTCAAGAGGATGCTTGGATTAACCATGGTATCTACCGATCCGCTACAGAGATTATCGCTTCACAAGCGTGGAAAAAGAAACACTCGTGCGATTTCAAATGTTTGAAAGCTGGATGTTATATTGCAACAGCGGTCTATGGCTCCTATGATTGCCCTGAAGTATGGGCTCTAAGACGGTACAGAGATTATTTCTTAGCTAATACATGGTACGGACGTGCATTCATCAAGCTGTATTATGCAGTCAGCCCAATTTTGGTAAGACGCTATGGCAGTCGAAGCTGGTTCAATAAGTTTTTCCGGAAGAAACTTGATTCGTTCGTATTACATCTAAAAAAGGTCGGATATAAAGATACTCCTTACCATGATTGATAAAAGGGAAAACTATATCCTTGGGAGGTAAGGCTATGGAAGAGTACAGCGAGAAGTATACTGATGACTTGAATATACCAATTGTAGATTCAATGGAAGATATAAGTACAGATATTAATGAATTTGACGAAGATACTTTCCCTGAAGTGGAGTCATTATCTGATAGTAATGCAGA
>CACXDE010000122.1 GCA_902766305.1 uncultured Ruminococcus sp.
AACTTTGGTTTCGGTAAGATCCTTAATAACTTCAAGTGGGCTGCAAACCTTGCCTACAGAACCGACGCACAGGATGCCGGTACATACAAGCCTTACAATGCAGTCGCTCAGGGACTTGTCAACAAAAAGCTCGTTGACGGTAAGCTCATGGATCCGAGCGGAACATACACGATCCCTTATTTCGATCCGAGCTGGTGGACAGGAACCTTCAAGACATCTCAGGGCAAGACGGTAAATATGGAGGACTACATCACAAAGTATGAGGGACTTGACTTCCCGTTCTTTGAGATAGATGCGGAGGATATCGATTTCAGAAACAAGGATTATTCAAATAAGAAACTCCTCAGCGATAGAAACGATCTGTATGAAGGCAAGTATTATCTGTTTGATTCAAAGGCGTATGTTGTAAAAGTCAACCCCGACAATTCACTTGAAAAGTGTAATAAATCCGATGTAAGTAGCAATCTCGTATATGATAACTACGGCGACAACGGAAGCGGCAAACATGATTCAACAGGTGAGCTTCCCGGTCTCTTCCCGTTCAACAGCAGGAGCCAGGGCGGTGCAAACAGCACACAGCTCCACTATGGTTACGGTATCAAGTATACTATCGACTTCTACTTCAATGAAAACGGTACTGTAGACGGCACACCGGACGGTATACCGATCACCTTTACATTCCAGGGAGACGACGACGTTTGGGTATTCCTTGATGATATTCTTCTCCTTGATATGGGCGGTGCGCATAAGAACGCTCTTGGTGAGATCAACTTCAGAACAAAGAATGCGTGGATAAGCGCAGCAGGCGATGCTTCCGATACCTCTATCGTAGCAAACAATACAGACGGAAAGCCTGAGAAATCCTATGACTTCTCAAAAATAGATGCAAAATATCTTGCTCCCGGAAAGCATACCATAACAATGTACTATATGGAGCGCGGAATGCTCAACTCCAACCTCTATGTAATGTTTAACCTCCCCATGAGCCTTACAAAGCTTGAGCTTCAGGAGGATACGGATTTCACAGCTGTCAACAACGGCTTTAAGAAAGCAACGATGACAGTTGCTGACCAGGATGTATTCAACTACTATGTTGA
Organism: uncultured Ruminococcus sp.; assembly: GCA_902766305.1. Taxonomy (GTDB): domain Bacteria; phylum Bacillota; class Clostridia; order Oscillospirales; family Acutalibacteraceae; genus UBA1213. The sequence goes on from CACXDE010000122.1 coordinate 1,098, forward strand.
AAATAAGGGCACAACAAATGGTGTCGGCAGCGACTATGTTGTACCGAGTACAGAAAGCGTCGTCAGAAGTAACGGAGACCTTAAAGGTTCAATTGAGACAGAACTTGGCTCCGGTTCAGGCACTGCTCACACTAATAATTTCTCGACGACCAGACCCGATGAGTATTCACCGTTTGGAAAATCAAACGGAAGTGAGGGCGCATCTTATCAGTTGGCGGATATCTTCGCTGATAAGAAAGTCAACTACGATACGAGAGCGCTCGACGGCGGAAAGCATGGCGTTATATCCATGCAGTACGGCGAACTTGCAACAATAAACAAGCAGTTCAATTACGGCAGCTCAATGCGTGTAACTCAGCTTGATAAGCTGTCGGTTCCCGATGGCCGCAGTTCCAACAGTTATGATGACAGTGTTGGCAGAAAGGTCTCTGACTACTACAATACCTTCACAAAATCAACTGCCAACGATGATAACTCGGTCATGAGGCTCTATGCCGGCATTTATAACGGCGACGACCTTGCCGATACCGATCTTGACCATGCTCAGACGATGTACGGTGAAGACGGAAAAATAAAGGAAGACAACCCCAACTACAGCATGCACTCCGTTGTAAACCTCCAGGAGAGTGTCAGTGATAAGGGTGTTGAGACTACCTATAATTTCAACGACCCGACAAATGCTGCAAATGAGTATGTTCACCTGCGTCAGGTTGTCATAAATGAAGTAAAGACCTACAGCCTGACATTCCGTAAGATGCTTGAAAACGGCGACCCGCCCGGAAACGAAAACTTCAGCTTTAAAATAAAATTCAGCGATGTTTTTGGAGCAAACCGTGACAGCAGTGATGATGCTATCGAGTATAATAAGATCAGTTATCTGAAATATGTCTATGATGCACAGACAGGAGAATGGGCTGAGCCGAGGACTTCTTCGTATCTGACAAACATCGGTACGTTCACTCTCAGCGCTTATGACTATATCGTTATCAGCGGTATCCCTGCAGGCACAAAGTATACGATCAGCGAGCTGAAAAGTGAGAATAACCAGAGATATGTTCTTGACACAGCAACGTCTATGAACCTTGACGGTCAGCTTTTTGGCAATATTGATTCCATCGCATACAACAAGATCAAGACAGGTAATGTCGAGATAACAAAGATCGTTGACGGCGAAGATGACGGAGATGATTTCCCGATCAGCTTCAGGCTTACAAAGATCCCTGAGGGTCTCGATCTTACAAAGTATTCGATCATGTATTCAATTAATGACGGTTTTGATGAAGTTGAATCCGGTGCTGTTGTTGATGATCCGGATAACAAGAAAAATTATCTGACAGATCTTGCAAACAATAGACCGATCGTTTACTACCTCAGCAATGGGCAGACACTGGCTATCGAAGGCCTGCCGTACGGCTGTGAGTATGAGGTCGAAGAGGATCTCGGCGGACTGTGCTACTACAATGAGATCGAATATTCTGATGAGAATAGGGTAATAGATGACCAGATACTTGACGCTACATTTGCAAATCCTGTGTATGCAGATCCTCCGATAGACAACGTGTATGTCATTAACCATCCTCTTATCCTTAAGGTAGAGAAAAAGGTCATTATCGACAAGACAGAAGTAAATCCTGAAATATATGGTATGATCGATGAAAGTAAGGTAAAGGATCTTGAATTTGACCTTACTGTTGAAGGAATACTTCCCGGTATGGATCCGGAAGCTTCATTTGAACCTCAGGCTGAAAAGAGTTATGTAAATGTCAATGTTGACGTTGATGAGGAGATTCCTGTTACTGATTACGACGGCAAGTTCACCATCAAGAACGACTACGGTCTTGACGGCAGACAAAAGGACAATGCTCCCGAAATCGATGTATTCTCAAAGCAGTTCGAGCTTGGAACAAAGCTCAGGATAACTGAGGATGCGGATGAAGCGTTTACTCCTTCTTATTATTATTTGGTTCAGAAATCGGGTACAAGCAGTTTTGTCAAGACAGCTGATGCAACAATGGACGTAAAAGGCCATGACAGCTATCTTGTCGAGAATACGCTTAACACCGCTTCACTTACTGTAACTAAGAATCTTACAAAACCCTTGGACGTTGACGAGCTGGAATTTACATTTGACATTCATCTTTTTGATGTAGCCGGACATGATCTGACTAACGGAAATGAGGTTGTGATCAATAAGACCATAAAACTTACCAAAGGTCAGACGAGTGCAAGCATTACGATCGACAAGATCCCTGTAAATACGAGCTACATTGTTGAAGAAAAGAATATTCCTGACGGGTACATAATGCAGGTCACAGATCTTTCAGTGAACAGTAAAAAATTGTCCCCTGACGGCGGAGAAGTAACTGTTACCAACAAGAAGATCGAAGTGATCGAGATGCCCGAGACAGGCGTACCGTTTATTTTCCACCCGTTTGTGATAGGTATTTCCGCAATCATACTTGCGGCTGCTGCCTTGATCATATACAAAAAAAGGCTGCGTGCAGCAGCGCTTTATACCAACGGAAAAGGGAGGTATAAAGACTAATAATCCATAGAGGCCAATATGGCAGCACGATTGTCGTGCGGATCGACTGTCATTTTAAACCGACTGCACGGCAATTAAAAAAATTGGAGGTAAAACAAATGAAGAAATCAGTCAAAAAGTCAGGAGTAGCAGTTCTAACAATGGCAATGCTTCTCTCAATGGGAGCAGCGGCACTGCCCGTAAGCGCAGATGGTGACGAATCAACAACATCTGCGGCACTTACAGTCAAAGTTGCTGATGTAAAATGCGGAACAGAAAAGGTCGCTGTAACCAGTGTAAAGGTTTATCAGGTTGCAAAACTTGATTCAAATTCAGGTGAGTGGAAATGGAACGATC
>CACXDE010000123.1 GCA_902766305.1 uncultured Ruminococcus sp.
CTTTCCTATCTCTTCTTCTATTTCCACTTTGATTCAGCTTTCTGGTCCGGTTAATGTTATGAAAACATAAACCACGGATCTGTATTTATATAAATATAAGTAGAAACCCTTACGTCAAAAATACGATCATGCAAGCATGATCGTATTTATCCACAACTAATTATATTGGTACTGAACCAAAAGTCAAGTATTATTTAATCGGAATTGACGCTCATTTTACCAGCATTTCAGCTTTATGGGCCACTTCCTCATCCACACCGTCATTTATCAGGTCTTCTACCGAAGACCCTGACTTTATTCTACGGATTGCTTCTGACAGCAAGGCCACGCCCTGCTCCAAGCCCTGCTCATAACTCGCCTTCTTTTCAGCATCGATTTTATCTCCAAATGTCATATAATTACCTCTGATATCTGCATTTCTGCGTGCATCACGAACGTACATATCAATCACTTTGGTAGCTTCGTCGACAACGCATTTTTCTCTGCTGTTCTGCATATATTTTAGCATATTGCCTATACTATCGCTACCGCCTTTAGTCCCCTTAGTGTAGAAAAACAGGTACTTTAATCCGTCATCGTATTCCATCTGTGGCAATTCAAGACATTTGTTTTTGACGGTGTACATCATATAATCCTCACCAAAAACATCATAATCAGTTATGTAGATGACATACAGATCCGGAAGATTTGAAAAATCATTATCACCTGCTTTCATATATCTACTATCAATCTTAGCCTGCCTGAACCTTAACATCCTTAATAAATTTTCCTCGTTTCCGATATGCGGTTCGATATCATATACGTTCACTGATCTGTCAGTCTCTCCCGGAGCAGGCTCTTCCACTTCAACATCCAGTCTCACTCCACGTAGATTTATACTGCTTCCGGGAATAAATCTCTGAGCGTGTACTTTGATCTTTCCAATCTCAAGTTGAAGCAAAACAGATAAAAGTGTCCTGCAAAAGTTTTCTCCAATATCAGGATCGGCAGCTATTAAATTCATAAAAATATCATCCATAAGATCAGCTTCTTCTATGGGTTTTATCATCTCACGCAACTCCTTTCAGCCAACGCAAATTAAGAACTGTTTGCACAGTCCTGCTACATATGGATTCGTCTAAGGGAAATACGGAGAAAGCAGGCCTGGGATGTTTGCTCCTTATTATTTTGTTGCTTTGCATCTCTCGTTGCGTGCATTAACTAAACGCATAGTCTCATCGCAACATTTTTTTATATCTTCAGAATTACCAGTTGAATATGATGGGAGATACATCAACGGTGAAGTTATCTACCTGATCAGACAGGCGATACAGAAATATGAGAAAGAAAGTAAAAGTACCAAAAATAACAGATTTTAAATCTGCCTTGAAAAAATACATAATTGTGTTATCATAATAAAGGAAAAGCACCCACTCCTTAGTGGATGCTCCCGGTTTGAGATTTAAATTGCTCTTAAGAGCAACACCTCTCTCGTTTGCAGACGAGAGAGGATTTTTTTATTTTCGCCTATTTCTCTTATCGAGAAAGTTCAGTAACGCAACTGTCAGCATGCCGAGCGATATCAGCGAACCGATAACTCCCAACACAACCATAATGGTTTCATAGACTGTCATATGCGCCACCTCCCTTCCTATGGATTCCGGGAACCCGGTCATTGGCTCGGGAGGCTACCACCTCGTCGTGGGCACTTTCCTACATGGTTTCCCATGCAAAATTAAAGTAACATTATTACTAAAACTATACAATCAAACAAATTATTAAATTCTTCTATCAGGCGACGCCTTTCCCAGCTTAAACGAATACAGATGCCTTTCGGATACAGCCATTCCTTCAAGGCTTTCCAGAGCCTCTTTGTAATAATCCATCTGTTTCTCATATCTCTTCCAGAGTTCATCCATGTCTTTTACAACATCCGTCTTGTAATCAAGAAGGATTATCTTATCATCTTCGATAAAATATGCATCGATGATACCCTGGATCATTAGCAGTTCATTATCCAAAGCCTCAGAACCGCTCTGCCTGTGCACGGGATCAAGAAGACGTGATGCAGGGATTCCGTAAACAAAAGGCTGCTCTTTTTTCAGAAGTCCTTTTTTGTCTGCCTGCCACATTCTGAAGGAAAGCTCGGATCCAAGGAAAGTA
>CACXDE010000124.1 GCA_902766305.1 uncultured Ruminococcus sp.
GTGTGGGGCGAAGCCCCACGTAAAGCCATTTTGAATTTTTGAAAACTATGAAATTCGATTTATTCAGCGTTTCCTTAGTATAAACAAAATTGTACAGAAGAAGGTAAATAGAATGAAAGAATTACTTATCGGTAATGCAGCCCTCTCACGAGGAATATACGAGGCAGGCTGCTCCGTAATTTCAAGCTATCCCGGCACTCCAAGTACGGAGATAACCGAGGAATTTGCTAAATACAGCGATGTATACTGCGAATGGGCACCTAATGAAAAGGTAGCTATGGAAACAGCCTTCGGCGCATCACTCAGAGGTAAGCGTTCAGCCTGCTGCATGAAGCACGTTGGTTTGAATGTAGCAGCCGATCCGCTGTTCACTATGTCCTATACAGGAGTTAATGCGGGTATGGTTATATGCGTTGCAGATGATCCGGGTATGCACTCATCTCAGAATGAACAGGATTCACGTCACTATGCAGTTGCTGCAAAAGTACCAATGCTTGAACCCTCGGATTCACAGGAAGCTCTTGATTTTGCAAAAATTGCATATGAAATATCCGAACAATTCGATACACCTGTATTTATAAAAATGTGTACACGTGTAGCTCACTCACAGAGTATCGTTGAAAAGGGCGAAAGAGTTGAAGTTACAAAGGAATATGTAAAGAATCCTAAGAAATATATTATGGCTCCGGCTAATGCAATTGCCCGTCATCCCTTTGTTGAGGAAAGAACAAGAAAGCTTACCGAATATGCGGAAACTTCACCCCTCAACAGAGTTGAAGAAGGTAACGGCGAATATGATTTCGGTATCATAACATCTTCTACATCCTATCAGTATGTTAAGGAAGTTTTCGGTGACAGTGTTTCCGTTCTGAAATTTGGTATGGTGAATCCACTTCCGGTAAACCTTATCAAAGACTTTGCTGCAAAGGTTGGTAAAGTATATGTAATAGAAGAGCTTGATCCGGTTATTGAAACTCACTGCAAGACTATCGGAGTTGATGTAGTCGGCAAAGATAAATTCTCAATCCTCGGAGAGTTTTCACAGAAAACCATTGCAAGAGCATTTGATATGCCCGCTAATGAAAATGTCTGTCTTGATACAGATATACCTGTAAGACCGCCTATGATGTGCGCCGGCTGTCCTCACAGAGGTATGTATTATGTTCTTGCAAAGAACAAGATAACTGTACTCGGCGATATAGGCTGCTATACCCTCGGTTCAATGCCGCCGCTGAATGCACTTGATATGACATTGTGCATGGGTGCGTCTGTTTCAGGACTTCACGGCTACAACAAGGCAGGCGGTGAAGAAACAGAAAACAAAACTGTCTGTGTTATCGGTGACTCAACCTTTATGCACTCCGGCGTTACAGGTCTTATCAATATCGCTTATAACGGTTCAAATTCAACTGTTATTATTCTTGACAACTCTATTACCGGTATGACAGGTCATCAGCAGAACCCGACAACAGGCTACAACATAAAGGGTGATCCGGCTGGAAAGGTTGATCTTGAAGCTCTGTGCCATTCTGTCGGTATAAATTCCGTAAGAGTTGTCGATCCTTACAATCTTGAGGAATGTGAGAGAGTAGTTAAAGAAGAGCTTGCTAAAAATGAACCTTCTGTTATCATCTCACGCAGACCATGCGTACTTCTCAAATATGTCAAGCCGAAAAAGCCGCTTCATGTCAACACTGAAAAGTGCAGAGGCTGCAAACGCTGCATGAAGTTCGGCTGTCCGGCAATATCCTTCCGTGACGGTCATGCTGTTGTTGACAACACCTTGTGTATCGGCTGCGGAGTCTGCGCTGGACTTTGTCCATTTGACGCGTTTGAAAGTGAGGGTGAATGATTATGGCAACTAAGAACATTATGATAGTTGGCGTCGGCGGTCAGGGTTCTCTCTTAGCTTCAAAGCTTCTGGGACGTCTGCTTGTCGATGAAGGCTTTGACGTAAAAGTAAGTGAGGTTCACGGCATGAGCCAGAGAGGCGGCTCTGTTGTAACATATGTACGTTTCGGCGACAGGGTATACTCTCCTGTTATCGAAGAAGGCGAAGCTGACTTTATTGTAAGCTTTGAAAAGATAGAGGCTGCAAGATATATAAAGGATCTGAAAAAAGGCGGTACTGTTATCGTCAATACTCAGCAGATCGACCCCATGCCCGTTATAATAGGCAATACGGCTTATCCGTCAGAAATTCTTGACGAAATGAAGGCTAAGGGCGTACACGTTGACGATATAGACGCTCTGTCCCTTGCAGAACAGGCTGGTTCTGTAAAGGCTTGTAATATCGTACTTATGGGAAGACTTGCTAAGTATTTCGATATTCCGAAGGAAAAGTGGGAAGCCGCTATTGAAAAATGCGTGAAACCTGCATTCATTGAGATCAACAAGAAAGCCTTTGAACTTGGATACAGCAAATAGTTGGAAGTCGTAAGTTGTCAGTTGACAGCTGATAACTGACAACTGGCAACTGATAACTTATACATTAATGAAAGTGTGATGAAAATGCAGAATAAATATTTTCAGCCGGAAGCTGAAACAATGCCGCTGGAAGAAATAAAAAAAATTCAGAATGAAAAGCTTGTAAAACAGGTCAAAAACGTGTATGATAATGTTAAGTATTATCGTGACCTTATGGACAAGAAGGGCGTAAAGCCGGAGGATATCAAGGGTACTGAGGATCTCCATAAGCTCCCCTTCCTTAAAAAGGACGATCTGAGAGAAGCATACCCCTATGGACTTCTTGCAACTGATCTGAAAAATTGTGTCCGTATACAGTCAACATCCGGTACAACAGGTAAGCGTGTCGTTGCGTTCTATACTCAGAATGATATTGATATGTGGGAGGAATGTACAGCCCGTGCGCTTGTCGCGGCAGGCGCAACAGAGGATGATGTCGTACAGGTGTGCTACGGCTACGGTCTTTTTACAGGCGGTGCAGGCGTACACGGAGGCTCTCACAAGGTCGGCTGTCTGACACTGCCTATGTCAAGCGGAAATACCGACAGACAGATACAGTTTATGATGGATCTTGAGTCAACCATTCTTTGCTGTACTCCCTCATACGCTGCGTATATAGGTGAGCATCTGAAAGAAAGCGGCTACAAGCCTGAGGACAACAAGCTTAAAGCCGGTATCTTCGGAGCTGAACCATGGACAGAGGAAATGCGCCGTGATATAGAAAAAGCTCTCGGAATAAAGGCATATGATATTTACGGTCTGACAGAGATAAGCGGTCCGGGTGTTGCCTTTGAATGTGAAGAACAGAAGGGTATGCACATCAATGAAGACCACTTCATTGCTGAGATAATAGACCCTGATACCGGAGAGGTTCTTCCAGAAGGTTCAAAGGGTGAGCTTGTGTTTACCTCTCTTGATAAAGAGGCCTTCCCTCTTCTCAGATACAGAACAAGAGATATCTGTGTGCTGTCACGTGAAAAATGCTCCTGCGGACGTACATTCATCAGAATGACTAAGCCTATGGGACGTTCTGATGATATGATGATAATCAGAGGCGTAAACGTATTCCCGAGCCAGATCGAAACAGTTCTTCTCAACAACGGTTATGCACCTAACTATCAGATCATTCTTGACAGAGTAAACAACTCGGATACCTTCGATATCAATGTAGAGATGAGTCCTGAAGACTTCTCCGATACACCTAAGACTATAACCATGAAGGAAAAGAAGCTTCAGGATGCTATGAAGGCTATGCTGGGTATCAATCCTAAGGTTCATCTCTTAGCACCTAAGTCCATACCGCGTTCAGAGGGTAAGGCAGTACGCCTTATAGATAACCGTAGGCGTTACGGTATAACAATTTAAAGGAGGTTTTAACATGGCTGTTAAACAGATCTCAATTTTCGTAGAAAACAAGGAAGGCAAGCTTGTTACTATTACCGATTCCATTGCAAAAGCCGGTGTTGATATCCGTGCGATGAGCGTTGCTGATACACAGGATTTCGGTATCTTCCGTCTCATCGTAACAGAACCGGAAAAGGCGCTTGAAGCTCTCCAGTCCTCCGGCTGCTTTGTTTCAATCACAAAGGTAGTTGGCGTTTCTATTCCTGATGAACCTGGTTCTCTTGCAAAGATCGTAAAGATACTTGCGAGAAACAACATCAATATCGAGTATATGTATGCGTTCATCACTGTTTCTAAAAAATTTGCTTCCGTTGTTCTGCGTGTAGCTGACAATGAGGTTGCTGAAAAGATACTTGTTGAGAACGGCGTAAAGCTTCTCGAGGAAAAAGATATAGTTGAAATGTAATAAAGAGCGGATCTGTTATGACAAAAAGTCACAGATCCGCCGTAAACATAAAAGGAGTAATAATAAATGAAAAAGTATAACATCACACTGCTCAAGGGTGACGGCATTGGTCCGGAAATAGTCAATGAAGCAGTAAAGGTTCTTGATGTAACTGCTGAAAAATTCGGCTTTGAAGTTGAATACAAGGAAGCACTGCTCGGCGGATGCGCTATTGATGCCACAGGAGTTCCGCTCCCTCAGGAAACAATTGATGCCTGCAAAGCAAGCGACAGCGTTCTGCTCGGTGCAGTTGGCGGTCCTAAATGGGATACCCAGCCCGGAAACAACCGCCCGGAAGCCGGTCTGTTGGGTATCAGAGGTGCGCTCGGACTGTTTGCAAATCTCCGTCCTGCCGTTATTTTTGAACCGCTGAGAGAATCATCTCCACTGAGAGCGGATATCATCGGCGACGCAATGGATATCATGATAGTCAGAGAGCTTACCGGCGGTATCTACTTCGGCAAAAGAGGTACTTTTGAAGAAGACGGAGTACAGGCTGCTTATGATACAGAAAAGTACAACGTAAAGGAAATAGAGCGCATCGGACGTGTTGCCTTTGATATGGCAATGAAGAGAAACAAGAAGCTTACAAGCGTTGACAAGGCAAATGTACTTGACTCCTCAAGACTCTGGAGAAAAACAATGATAGAGCTTTCAAAGGAGTATCCGGAGGTAGAGCTTAATCATCTTTATGTTGACAACTGCGCTATGCAGCTTGTAAGAAATCCGAAGCAGTTTGACGTTATAGTTACTTCAAATATTTTCGGCGATATTCTTTCAGATGAAGCGTCTATGATAAGCGGTTCTATCGGTATGCTTGCTTCTGCAAGTCTCAACAGTACTAAGCTTGGAATGTATGAACCGATACACGGCAGCGCTCCCGATATCGCCGGTCAGGGCATAGCTAATCCTCTTGCTACAATACTTTCA
>CACXDE010000125.1 GCA_902766305.1 uncultured Ruminococcus sp.
CTGCACACAGAAGTGATAACAGAACTGTCTCAGCCGCAGAAAGAATTGTCAGCTCAGGAAAATCAACTATTGCAAAATTTGTTTCTTTTATACCAAAAAATTTTGCGAAATATGCTGCAACAAGAGAAGACACCACACACGGCAAAAGCGCAGCATAGTACATTACCCCGACACTGACAACCTCAAGAGAAAACACTGCCGCCGCCATCGGAGTTCCGAAAAGCGCAGAGAATGCTGCACTCATTCCGCACATCACAACAACACGCTTATCAGCGTCATCAAGCTTAAGACTTCTTCCTATCTGATTTCCTATACTTCCCCCAAGCTGCAAGGCTGCGCCCTCACGTCCTGCCGAACCGCCGAAAACATGGGTTATTATGGTAGAAAAGAATATCAGAGGGGCTGTACGCAGAGGTATCTCCGACTGGGCATGAATTGTGGACAATACAAGGTTTGTACCCTTGTCATTCTTGTAATGAAATACAGAATACAGAAATACGGTAACTATACCTCCGAGCGGCAGAAAATACAGCATATATTCATTGCTTTCCCTGTACTCTGTCATTGTGTTCATAATAAAGGCAAACAAAGTCGAAAATCCGCCGACTATCAGTCCTGTCATAAGTGAAATCATCAGCCATTTGATAAACACAACAATATGGTGCTTTGCCTTATTGGAATAGGCATGAACAAATTTTTTTATAAACTCCGGTTTAGACATTACCCGTTTACACCTGCACTGTCAGATACTTCTCTTTGCATACGTTCAAAATCATCCTCATTTATGATATTTATTCCAAGCTGCTGTGCCTTTGTCAGCTTACTTCCTGCTTCCTCTCCGGCAAGTACATAATCCGTCTTTTTTGATACGCTTCCTGATACCTTGCCGCCGAATTTTTCAATAATGGCAGCTGCTTCGCTTCTTTTATAGCCGGACAATGTCCCTGTTATTACAAATGTCTTGCCTGCAAAAATGTTGTTGTCAGTCTTTGCCGGTGCGCTGAGATTGACCGTATTAAGACCAAGCTCGTGTATCTCCTTTACAATTTCCTTTGTTTTATCAAGTGAAAAATAATCAGCAACACTCTGTGCCATTATATCTCCGAAGCCTTCAATTGAAAGAATGTCCTCAGCCTTTGCCTGTGCGACTGCGTCAAGAGTTCTGAATCTATCAGACAAAAGCTTTGCAGCCTTATTGCCGATATGTCTTATACCCAGACCAAAGATAAGTCTGTACAGATCATTGCCTTTGGATTTTTCTATCGCATTGATAAGGTTATCTGCTGACTTCTCTTTAGTTTTGGGTAGCTTCAGAATATCTTCCCTTGTCAGTCTATAAAGATCAAAGGGCGATGCTATCAGGTTTTCCTCTGCAAGCGCATGAAGAACCTTTTCTCCGAATCCGTCTATGTCCATTGCGTCACGGGACACAAAATGTATCATGTGTCTCATAAGCTGCGCCGGACAATCTGTATTGGTACAGCGAAGAGCCGCTTCACCGTTTTCATATTTTACAGGGCTTCCGCATGACGGACATACATCCGGCAGCCTGTACGGCACACTCCCTTCCTTGTGGCTTACAACAGACACTACCTCCGGGATTATCTCTCCGGCTTTTCTGAGTCTTACTGTATCCCCTATGCGGATATCTTTTTCAGCAATAAATTCTGAATTATGAAGGGTCGCACGGCTTACAGTCGTTCCGGCAAGGGTTATTGGCGCAAAAACTGCTGTAGGAGTAAGAACTCCGGTTCTGCCGACGTTTACTTCAACATCAAGCAGCTCCGTATTTTTCTCTTCCGGCGGATACTTATACGCCTCCGCCCACTTCGGAAATTTGGACGTACTGCCGAGTACCTGACGCTGTGAAAGGTTATCAAGCTTTATTACAGCGCCGTCTATCTGGAATGAAAGATCGCCGCGCATATTCCCTATTTCATCAATTTTTTCAAGTATCTCTTCAGCACTTTTGCATACATGATAGAACGGCAGAACAGTAAAGCCAAGCTCCTTCAGAAGATCAAGAGAACCCTTATGGCTGTCTATAGCTTCACCCTCTATCTGCTGAACATTGAATACAAATATATCAAGCTTTCTTGACTTTGTTATCTTTGCGTCCTTTTGTCTGAGAGAACCGGCTGCTGCATTTCTTGGATTCTTGAAGGTTTTCTCCTCATTCTCCTCTTGTTTTGCCGTCAGCTCCTCAAAGCTTTTTATCGACATATACACCTCTCCTCTTACTTCGAGAAAAGGTACAGGTCTGTTAAGCTTCATCGGCAGAGAACGGATAGTTTTAAGATTCTCTGTAATATCCTCTCCTACACTTCCGTCACCTCTTGTAGAGCCTCTTACAAATATCCCGTTCCTGTATTCCGCAGAAACTGACAGACCATCAATCTTAGGTTCAACAACATAAACCGGATCTGATACAGCTTCCCTTACACGCTTATCAAAATCTCTTATCTCCTGATGCGAGAACGAATCGTGAAGACTTTCCATAGGAACTGTATGCACGACAGGAGAAAACTTTTCGGCAGCATCGCCGCCCACCCTTTGAGTCGGCGAATCCGCAGCAGCAAGCTGAGGATATTCTGCTTCAATATTTTCAAGCTCTTTTAAAAGCATATCATATTCATAATCGCTTATTTCGGGAGAATCCTCATTATAGTACTTCCTGTTATGATACCATATCTGCGAACGAAGGTATTCCGCCTTTGATTTTATTTCATTTATATCCATATAATTTTCCTCCTGAAATAAGTATAACTAAAAATTTAAAGTTTTTGGAAAGGGGGTTGGGGGATAACCTTTTTTCAAAAAGGTTTCCCCCAAGAAAACCCACAAATATATTATACACATTTTTTATCCTGTTGTTAAGTCTATTCCAAAAATAATTATCATCAAAAAAAGCCGCCCCACGGCAGCTTTTTTTGTTAAAGGATTATTTGTAATAATGTCAGGCTTTCTTTTCCTCTTTCATCCTGTGAAGACCGCTGAGGTCAGACAGCATTATGCAGCCGGTAGTACAATTCTTTGCGCATACTCCGAAGTCGGGACAGTCTGTACATTTATCGTAATCTATAACAGCACAGTTATCAACAACCTTTATTGCGCCAAGAGGACATACTCTTTCACATTTTTTACAGCCGATACATCCGTTTGAGCAAGCCTTTCTTGTTACAGCGCCCTTGTCCTTGTTGCTGCACGTAACAACAACCTTTTCAATGTCAGCAACAAGAGAGATTATCTTCTGAGGACAGGTCTTTGTACAAAGTCCGCAGCCTATACATTCCTTGGAATCAACAACAGCAACACCATTTTTTACACTAATGGCATTTTTAGGACAAACAGATACACAGTCACCAAGCCCGAGACAGCCGTAAGTACAGCTGCCCTTTCCTCCGTAAAGAAGCTTTGCCGCAGCGCAGCTCTGAAGACCGCTGTATTCATATTTATCCTGAGTTTTGTCACAGTCGCCGGCACAGTGTACAACAGCAACCTGCTCTATTACATCCTCAAATTCAACGCCCATTATTTCGCTCAGCTGCTTTGAAACAGCATCAGCACCGGGAACACAAAGATTTGTAGCAAGACCTTCCTGTTCACAGAGTGCCTTTGCATAACCGTCACATCCGGCAAATCCGCAGGCACCGCAGTTAGCGCCCGGCAGACATTCCCTTATCTTAGGAAATCTTTCGTCTTCCTTTACTGCCATCAGCTTTGACGCAATGACAAGAACAGCGCCGCAAATAATACCGATAATAACAACAGGAATGACGGCAGTTAAAATATCATTTATCATATCGCACCTCCGTCATCACATCGGGAAAAGGTTCTCAATAACTCCGCTGAATCCTAAGAAGGAAAGTGAAGTTATTGCTGCCGCTGTCAGTGTGACAGGCAGACCCTTGAAGCTTTCCGGAATATCGCTGCCCTCAATTGTAGAGCGGACACCTGAAAACATTACCATAGCAAGGAAGAATCCTAAACCGCTGCCAAGAGAGTTAACCATAGCCTCTGCAAAATTGTAGCCCTCATCAATATTCAGGATAGTAACACCAAGCACAGCGCAGTTTGTTGTGATAAGCGGCAGATAAACGCCCAGTGACTTATGAAGAGAAGGAATATATCTTTTCAGTACTATCTCTACTAACTGTACAAGTGCAGCTATTACAAGAATGAACACTATTGTCTGTAAATATCCTAAACCGTTGGGGTCAAGAAGAAATTTCTGTATAGGATAGGTGGCAGCAGTTGCCATAAGCATTACGAAAATAACTGCA
>CACXDE010000126.1 GCA_902766305.1 uncultured Ruminococcus sp.
ACGATGAGCAGCGCAAGATCCATAAAAACAAAGTAGATTGTATCAAAGAAACAATAAGAATATGTATAGAAAAGGGTTATCTCACAGATTTTCTCAATGTGCATCAGAAGGAGGTCTACACAATGATGTCAGAATTATTTGATGAAGAATATCAGCGTACTCAGTATGATATAGCAGTAAAAAGAATCGAGAGAGAAGAAGGTCGAGCAGAAGGCAGAGCGGAAGGCAGAGCAGAGGGAATGAAGCGTGGCAAGGCGGAAGGTGAAGCTGCGCTGCTTAAAAAGCTCATGAAGTTAGGCAATACCATAAAACAATTGTCGGAGATGTTTGAAATGCCTGAAAGTGAAATCGAATCTTTATTAGCTCTGAATTGCTGATGACCCGATGTCTGTCAAAAGTGTGTATCAAATGTGCGGTTCATGATATGAAACCGCCGCTTTCTGCGTTCAGGAAATCTCTCTGCCGAATAGTGAATAGCGGATAGTGGAAAGTGATCAGAACTAACTAACCACTAACCGCTATCCGCGCAGGGGAGGCTTTTTTCAGAATACGTCTAAATATTGAAAAGAAGTGTAAAGGCTGATACGTCAGCGCTTTGAGCTTACAACTGATAACTGATAACTGTTATGCCAATACCTCCTGTACGTTGTCAAGGACGTCTTCTACTTTGGTAACAGCCTTGCTGAACATCTTCTTGCTTTTCTTTTTATCAGTCATTATTGCCGCACCTGCTGCCCCGACAATAAGTCCGGCAGCCATTCCGGCACTCAGTCCTTTGATGATGTTTTCTGCTTTTCTTGTCATAATGTATAACCTCCATAAAGTTTCAAGCTTTGTAGTTTTCATAAGTGAGCATCCTTTCGATCGGATGTTTTTCCGATAATGTTATTGTGTGTAAATTATTTGTATTTATGCGTTTTTAGAGCTGTTATTTTATAGTCACACTTACCAAATATAGACCGGAAAAATGCCTTGTTTTGGATAAGTAACTATTTTTTTCAAAAGTACGAAATTTTTTCCTTTATTTGTTTGACAAAGCAGTGAAATACGGTTATAATTCTATCATAGTACAAAAACCGTGTACTTAAGGCTTATCATTGGAAACGCTGATTTGTTTGCAGACCGGTTTATTCAGTGTTTCCTCGACATACTTTTGAAAGAGGGAAATTTATTATGGCTAACACTAAGAAGACAAAGACAGCTGCTGAAAAGACTGCCGAGAAGGCTGTTGCAAAGGTTGAAGCTGCTGTAGAGGAAAAAGAAACAAAAACAACTGCTGCTAAGACTGAGACAAAGACAATAGCTGCTAAGACAACAAAGGCTGCTGCTCCGAAGGAGCCGACAGTTAAGGTTGAGTTCCAGTTCAACAGCAAGAATACAACAGTAGATTCTATCGTTGATTCTATCAAAGAGGCTTACAAGGCTGAGGGCAACAAGGCTGCCATCAAGACTCTTGAGGTATATGTACAGCCTGAGAACGATGTTGCATACTATGTTATCAACGGCGTTGAGGAAGGCAAGTACGTAAACTTCTGATAACGATAAAAATTCCTTAAAAAGGTCGGTGCTTTTGGCATCGGCTTTTTCTTTTTGTATGGAAAAATTTTCTTTGAAATGTATTGACAAAACGATATCAAAATGATATCATATAGATACAGAAAGCAATCAGGCTTTTTGTATGGCTATTTGTTTTTCAGTAACAGGAGGAATACAAAATGAAAGAAAAAATCTATACCAAAAAGAAGATGGGTGTGCTTATGCTGCTTATTGTCATACTTCTCTTTATTGCATCGTCAGCGGTGTTCTTTATAGGTGTGAATGCAGCGATCAATGCAGATGATGCCGGAAGAAATCCGGAGGTTATTGATATTGCGGAGATGATTATCGGATGCGGTCTGTTTGTTGTAAGCTGTATTCTCTGCGGAGGCTTCAAGCTTATCAACCCTAACGAAGCGGCTGTGCTTACGCTTTTCGGTAAATATAAGGGTACGCTGAAGGATGCCGGTTTTTATTATGTCAATCCGTTCTGTACAACATTCAATCCGGCTGCCGGAACAAAGCTTCGCCAGAGCGATGATATCGGTATCAAGTCAAAAAGCACGAGCGAATCCCTGAACGCAGCCGCAGACACAGGCAAAAAAATCTCTCTCAAAATAATGACTCTCAATAATAATAAGCAGAAGATAAATGACTGTCTTGGCAATCCTATTGAAATAGGTGTTGCTGTTATATGGAAGGTTGTCGATACTGCAAAGGCTGTTTTCGAGGTCGATAACTATAAGGAATTTCTCTCGCTCCAGTGTGATGCAGCTCTTCGTGAGATAGTCCGTACATATCCGTATGATGTTGCACAGAATGTCGATACTACAGGAGACGGAATTGCGGATGAAGGCAGTCTCAGAGGTTCAAGCGAGATAGTTGCAGCCAAGATAAAGGACGAAATACAAAAGAGAGTTTCTCAGGCCGGTCTTGAGGTGCTTGAGGCGAGGATAACACATCTTGCATACGCTCCGGAAATAGCTGCCGCAATGCTCCAGAGACAGCAGGCATCAGCTGTAGTAGACGCAAGAAAGCTTATAGTTGACGGCGCTGTGGGAATGGTGCAGAT
>CACXDE010000127.1 GCA_902766305.1 uncultured Ruminococcus sp.
ATAAACCTCATCCGGTTCTGCTCCGGGTTCGATCCTGCAGGTTATTTCCTGCCCGTCATAAAGTCCGTCGACATCGGTATCGGCTAAAAGAGGATCGGAATACAGAGTTTTTCCGTTGAAAAGAGTTATTGTTCCTTCAAATTCATCCGGCAGCCGGATCACAGCATGTACTAACTGCGATCCGGCATCACCAAATTCCCATCATTCATGCTTCTGTTTTCATCGACGAGCCAGTTGGGGATGTAGTAGTACATTTGCTATCAATCCGGATTTCTGAGTTTAGGAGGGCGCTGTATGTTATTGTCAAAACAAAAAACATTATCCCAAAGCATTACATATTTTGAAACAAGCTGATTATCTCCACGATCAACAATCAATTCTGCACCGCCTTCTATCCAATTAATGGTGTATTGTTCATTGCCATTATTGGGGATTTTTGTCTCCAAATATCTTTTACTCACACTACTTCCTTGTTTGTTATCATCGATTTTCGATACTGATACTGATATTGTAGCATTTCCAAACAACAGATGTTTCTCCGTCAGTATTATAATAACTGTATATTTTTCCTTAGAAAATTTCGTTATTTCTGTGTTTGGTTTGAGTGTGAAGATTGCATTAATTATACTTAGCAGCATAACAAAAACTAATACTATCAGAATTATTATTTCTATTACATAGAAAAATTTAAATAATCTAATTGATTTCTTTTTTTCCAATCCGGATGAATCATTATTATTTTCCAAACACATCACACCACCTTATAACATATTTTGCTGCAACCGTAACTCCATCGTTATATTTATCATCATACTTAGCTTCCAGTTCAGCACCTCCATCTACCCAGTTGACATTGTACCCATCATAATAATCGGGTGTTTTAATCTCAAAATATAAACACGAATCATGAGCATCTTTATTTTTTTCAACTCTGATTGCGACCGTATCATCTCCTTGTAATTTATCCTCTTGTTTTAGCATCAACGAAATGGTATACTCACCATTAGAAAATGTCTCAAAAGTTTTGTAATTTGAAATGTCATTATACGCCAATGAAATAAACCGATATGATATGATTGCAATGAGAAAAATAGCAACTGACATTACAATACATCCTATAATTCTACTTTTAAGTTTAGATCTCATAAAACTACTCCTACTCGTCACTCATCAGATTGAACATTATCGTTGTAAATGCATCTCTTGCTGCGTTGACTTGATCTTGATTGAATGCGTGTTTATGTAAAAACAAATGGTAATCACCTAATGAAAAACTTTGTACATAAGGATCCACATAGTCTTTAAAATCCTGAACTGTTCTATTATCAATGAAAAGGTGAAACCGATTTTTTATTTTTCTTCGCTGACTATAATATTCAGAAAATGATTCGACCATATTAGAGCTATTGTCCATATTAAAAATATTATTAGCATCAACATCCCCATATAAGTCTTCGTAAGAAAAGTGGCCTGTGCCAAATAAGCTGACGAACTCCTGAAAATAACTATTGTAAGAAGTAACATCCACATTATCATTATTTTCGATAACATCATCCATAAATGTTCTCAAATCGCCTGCCCAACCAAGCATGTCATCCACCACCTTTTCTACATTTAAAACATTGTTGATTAAAAATGTAGAAACAATAATCACAACATTTTCTCTCCCAGCAGAATCCAGATCTGATGTTGTCAAAAGGTTAAGAAATTGTGTTAAACCACTTAATATCTCAATTTCTTTTTGGGTAGAGTATATTAAAGCGCTTATAGTACCTGCCATGTGGTACAAATCGATTCTTCCCCAGTATTCAGTTGATAACTCAGAATAAGCATTAGCATAAATATAAGGTGTATCTGCAAAATAGTCGTATAGAGGACGATCATTTGTTTTTACATACTCAATAAAACGATCGTCAATATCACCTGCGCAAAGCGCCCATTTTAATCCACTGTACCGTTTTTGTCCATCATCTGATAAACAGAAGCTTCTGATAAACATAAAGGTTAGCCAATCTTCCACATTTGTATTGAACAAACCAGTTACATCAGGAAAAGCTTGATATGAAATAGCCAAATCATATAATCTCTGAAGTTGTTCTATGAAATATCCATTCAGTTGATACTTCAAAGGTTCTGGATCAATATCATCCAGATCTCCATCCCCATCACTATCCTCACTGCTCGGATCCGAATGCAGCCAAACAAAAACATAAACCTCATTCGGCTCTGCGCCGGGTCTGATCCTGAATGTTATTTCCTGCCCGTCATAAAGTCCGTCGACATCGGTATCGGCTAAAAGAGGATCGGAATACAGAGTTTTTCCGTTGAAAATGGTTATTGTTCCTTCAAATTCATCCGGAAGGCCGTCATTATCGTAATCGTAATTTACATCAGCATAATACCACGGTGATCCTGAAACATCCTGATAATTACCAAGGTTCAGATAGTGTCCGTTGGCTTCTGCAGCAAATGATTTAAAATCCCACGGAATGATTTTATCTTCTCCTACACCAAGGAAAAGGACTGTTGCTGCGGCATCTTCAACGGCTTCGAGCGCAGAGCTGCGGTTTTCTGTATCAGGATCCTCTCCGTCACCGATAACAAGCACAATCCTTGAAGTATATGGGTTTGTATCGGTAAAAACACTGACACTATCTTCTATCGCGCTGTACAGATTGCTTGTCGTACCGTTGCTTTGGAAGTTATAATTATTACTTAACATATAAGAAAAATAGTTTGAAGGAAATGTAAAAAACTTGTTTGTAAATGTATCAAAAAGTGTATAACCGTATTGTGTATTGTATTGGAAAAGAGCAGTTTCCGTTCCGGCGGGAAGATAACTGCACAATACTTGTGCTACGGCAAGTCTTAAATTGCTCGGATCCTTTGTTGACATATTTACAGAATCATCAATAAGGACAACAAGCTCAACGTTGTTGTAAGTGTAATCAACAGTATATGTAGCATTCCATTCGTGATCCCCGGACCATGTTTGACTGTCGATAAGCATATATATCGAAAAATGCTCAACCTCTGCTGAAGCGACATTGCCTGTGATCGTCGTTTCCAGAAATTCTATCTTCTGATTTTCCTCATCAAACCAGCAGATCACCGGATCAAAATCTTCATCAAGAAGCAGATCGCTGTCGAACTCAAAGCTTATATCTGCGCTGTCAAAGGTTCCGCTGACATCAAATTCATACGGCGCACCGATGATCCCCACGGTTTCTTCAAGGAAATAGCGGTTGTCGGTTATCTGTTCTATCTGCAGGCTGTCCGCCTGATCGCCGTCAAGCTCTATGCTGACGCTCGGGGCAACGTCGTCATCACGGAAGCCTAGTGAAAGAGTGACCTCAAAGCTGCTGTTTACTACAAGAGGATCAAAGCTGTGTTCAACCTCCCAGCCATCGCTTGCGCCGTCACCGTCTGTGTCCTCGTCTGTCGGGTCGGTGAGGTAAGTGTTGACCTCAGCTCCGTCGGCAAGACCGTCGCCGTCGGTGTCTGCAACAGTAGGATCAGTTCCGAGCTGATACTCTCTCAGATTTGTCAGATCGTCGCTGTCGGCATCCTCATACGCGTCCGAAACATTGTTATCGTCTGTATCGGCAAGTGAGGGGTCAGTTCCGAGCGTCAGAGCCTCGAAGCCGTCCGGCAGACCATCGCTGTCGCTGTCGGTATTGTTGATGTTAGTTCCCAGAAGAAGCTCCATGTAATCGAGAAGCTCGTCCTCATCG
>CACXDE010000128.1 GCA_902766305.1 uncultured Ruminococcus sp.
ACTTATGGGCAATATGGAGCCTGATGAGGGTGAATTTAAGTGGGGAAATACCACAACTCAGTCTTATTTTCCAAAGGATAACAACAGCTTTTTTGACGGCAATGACGATACAATCATCGACTGGTTAAGACAGTATGTGAGAGGCAATGACAATACGGATACATACCTCAGAGGTTTTCTGGGCAGAATGCTTTTCTCGGGTGATGATGTATTCAAGCCCGTGAAGGTTTTATCCGGCGGTGAAAAAGTCAGATGTATGCTGTCAAGGATGATGATGTTCGGTGCAAATGTGCTTGTGCTTGACCAGCCGACTAACCATCTTGACCTTGAATCAATTACCGCTGTAAACAAGGGACTTTCAAATTTCAAGGGTGTTGTACTGTTTACATCTCATGACCATGAATTTATTTCAACCGTTGCAAACAGAATAATAGTAATTGAAAAAGACGGTATAAAGGATATAACAAGAACATATGACGAATATTTAGCAGAAAAATATGATGTAGAAGGGTGAGAAATATGGCTGAATCGGACAGAGCTGATGAATTTCTGAATGCCTACAGGGAGCTTGAAGAAGTGCTTAATAAAAAATACGGAGCTGATGAAAAAAAATTCGGCAGTCCGATAGTACGTTTTCTTACTGAAAAAGAAAGCAAGCCCTATCGCGAAAACCTTGATATCTGCCGGGAGATAAGGAATTTTCTCAGCCACCATTCAGAGGTAGACGGGGAACGTATTATACAGCCTGCATCTTCAATGATAAGGTTTTTAGGCGAGGTTACTGATTTTATTAATAGACCGCCGCTTGCTCTGGAGTTTTCTACACTGTATGCGGATATACTCAAAACTACCTTATCACAAAAGGCTCAGACTGTTATGAAAAGGATGGACCGTCAGGGATTTTCCCATGTTCCTGTTATAGACTCCGGAGAATGTGTGGGTGTGTTCAGCGTTAGTACCATATTTACATATTCGCTTACATATGGTATGACAAGTCTCAGGGATGATATGCTTATTTCGGATTTCGGAGACATGATAGATTTCGATAAGCATTCAGTTGAAAGATTCCGTTTTTTTGATAAGGATACCAGCATATATGATGTGAAGAACGAATTTGACCATAAAAGCCGGGGTTCAAAAAGACTGGCGGCAGTGTTTATAACTGATAACGGTTCGTCAAAGGGGCGGATACTTGGAATGCTTACTCCATGGGATGTAATAAGTGATTAGCGGATAGGTGCAGGCGATGGAAAAAGTAATGGTTGCGATGAGCGGCGGAGTTGACAGTTCAGCTGCCGCTGCTATTCTGAAAGAAAAATATGAAGTTATCGGAGTTAATCTGAGACTTTTTACAAATGAAGATATTCAGCTTGACAGAAGCAGAACCTGCTGTAGTCTTGATGATGCAGAAGACGCAAGGAGCGCGGCAAATAAGCTTGGCATACCCTTCTATATGTTTAATTTCGGAGACAGATTCAGGGAATGCGTGATAGACAGGTTCAATAATGCGTATATAAACGGTCTTACACCTAATCCGTGTATAGACTGCAACCGTTTCATAAAGTTTGACGCTTTGCTGAAACGGGCACAGTCACTGGGGCAGGATTATGTTGCTACCGGGCATTATGTTCGCAGAGGCTATGACGAAAAAACAGGACGTTATACTCTCAGCAAGGGTGCGGACGCATTAAAGGATCAGAGCTATGTGCTTTACGGAATGACACAGTATCAGCTGTCAAAAACATTATTCCCTGTAGGAGAGCTTACCAAAAGCAGGACAAGAGAAATAGCGCAGGAATATGGTCTTGTGAATGCTGATAAGCCGGACAGTCAGGATATCTGCTTTGTGCCTGACGGTGATTATGCGTCTTTCATCGAAAGGTATACCGGAAAAACTTTTCCCGAAGGCGATTTTACAGATATGCAGGGAAATATCCTTGGCAGACACAGCGGAATAATACGCTATACAATTGGTCAGAGAAAGGGTCTGGGTATTGCTTTGGGAAAGCCGGCATATGTTGTTGAAAAGGATACGGAAAACAACAGGGTGATTCTTGGAGATAATGAAGATCTGTTCAGTGATACAGTTTATGCAAACGATGTTAACTGGGTATCAATAGAAAGACCTGATAAACCTATAAGAGTTTGCGCAAAAGTCAGGTACAATCAAAAGGAACAGCCGGCTGTGCTGTATCCGCTTGAAAACGGAAATATAAAGGTGGTTTTTGATGCTCCGCAGAGAGCGATAACATACGGTCAGGCTGTCGTATGCTATGACGGCGATATGCTTGTATGCGGCGGAACCTGCTGCAGAAAGGAGCTTTGCATATGAACATGGACAGAAAAACTATACAGAAAGTGCTTTTTGTAGGAGTAACTCTGATAGTTATTTATCTTGGTTTGCAGCATATGGATATAGTGCTGCAATTCTTAGGATGGCTGCTTTATGTAACCATGCCGTTTATTGTTGCAATATGCTGTTCCTTCTTTTTGAATGTGCCGCTTAAAATGATAGAAAAGCATTTGTTTCGTCAGCGGGGTGAGAAGCCTGTAAATCCTATACTTGAAAAGCTTCGCAGACCTGTTGCGCTTGCACTTTCAATTATGATATTTCTTGCAGTGATCGTTGCTTTTCTTATTATTATAATACCTGAGATCGGCAACAGCCTCAACTCACTGAGCCAGGCTATAGTCCCGGCAGCAAATAATGTAAATGATATGGTAAAGGGCTGGGCGGATGAAAACGAAAATGTATTTCAGATAGTTAAGTTTTTCAATCCTGATTACGGAACCACCTCTGTCGTAGACGGAAAAGAAGTAACAAATACAATAGTCATCAACTCTGACGCTATCAAAAATGTTCTCACGGATTTTCTGTCATCAAATGCCGGCGGTCTTGTGAATTATACAGTTGATATGCTGCGTTCAATATTCAATGCAGCTGTCAATATATTCCTTGGCATAATTTTGTCGATCTATGTTCTGCTGAAAAAGGAGAAAATAGCGTCTGACGTCAAGAAGTTTATATTTGCTCTTTTCCCAAGGAGAACGGCAGATTTTGTTGTTGAGGTAGGACATCTTACCAACAAGTCGTTCTATAATACAATGACAGGACAGATAATGGAATGTATAATCCTTGGCAGCCTTACTGCTCTTGGTATGACAATACTCGGCTTTCCGTATGCGGCTCTTGTCGGTGTAATGGTAGCGATACTTTCATGGATACCGATGTTCGGTGTATATATCGGCGCAGGTATCGGCGCTCTGTTTCTTATGACAAGCGATTTTATGCAGGCAGTCTGGTTCATAGTTTTTATGATATGTCTCCAGCAGGTCGAAGGAAACCTTATATATCCGAGAGTTGTAGGAAATAATGTTGGTCTTCCGCCGATAATAGTTATATCTGCCATTATTCTTTTCAGCAACTTCTTTGGAGTACTTGGACTGTTGGTCTGCGTACCGATAACGTCAGTCCTATACACGCTTATAAGAAGGCTTGTATTCACAAAGCTTCGTGCAAAAAAGATTCCTCATTACAAATATGAAGTAAGGAAGTCGGATAACCTTGCACGTCCCAGGGTACACAAAACAAAGCATATTTTAGGCAAGCGTCTGAAATTTACTAATCCTATGAAGCTCATAATTAAAAAGAAATAAACTTAACCTTTTATCGTCTCTGTTCCTTAAAGAACAGAGGCGTTTTTTTGGCAAACCCAAATTAAAAGTTTCGCTCAAGCCTTTTCAAAGGCTTGCAGGTCCAGGGCAGCGCCCTAGTCGCTGCGCAGCAGCGAAACAAGCATTAAGATCCCTCGGCAAGAGGTGAATTTCAAAACAGTCCGGTGGAATGTTTTTTGATTCACCCCTTGCTGAGCGCTTGAAGCATAGGGATTTCGCTGCCTGCGGGCAGCGACAAGGACTCTGTCCTGGACCTGCAAGCCTTTGAAAAGGCTTGAGCGAAACTTTTG
>CACXDE010000129.1 GCA_902766305.1 uncultured Ruminococcus sp.
AGTTGTCAGTCTTCAGTTGTCAGTCGTTAGTTATCAGCTAATAGCAGTTTATTAATAACTTGAAACTTAGAACTAACAACTTACGACTTAAAACTTATTTGAAAGGAAAAAGATAAATGAAACGAGTGGTTATTACAGGCGTCGGAGCTGTCACACCTGTCGGAAATAATGTACCGACAATGTGGGATAATATGAAAAACGGCGTTTGCGGGATCGGTATGATCACTAAATTTGATCCTGAAACATCAAAGGCAAAGGTTGCAGCCGAAGTAAAAGGCTTTGACCCGACACAATATATAGAGAAAAAAGAATGCCGTAAGCTTGATCTGTTCTGTCAGTATGCGATCGCAGCTGCCCAGCAGGCTGTTGACGACAGCGGCATTATCGGAAAGGTCGCACCTGAGAGACTTGGCGTATATGTAGGTTCAGGTGTTGGCGGTATAAGTACCTTCTATGAACAGAGCGTAAACCTCTATACCGGAAAAAATGTTTCACCGTTTTTTATACCTATGATGATAGGCAATATTGCTGCCGGTAATGTGGCTATAAGGTTCAATGCTACAGGTCCGTGTCTCCCCGTTGTGACAGCCTGTTCTACATCTACACACGCTCTGGGTGAAGCATTCCATGCGATAAAGTACGGTATGGCTGACGCTATAATTGCAGGCGGCGCAGAGGCTACCATAAATCCTCTTGCTGTAAAGGGCTTTACAAGCTGTAAGGCGCTTACGCTTTCAGAAGATCCGAACAGGGCGTCAATACCCTTTGATAAGGAACGTTCAGGCTTTGTAATGGGTGAGGGCGCAGGAATGGTTATCCTTGAGGAGTACGAACATGCAGTATCAAGAGGTGCAAAAATATACGGTGAAATATGCGGATACGGCAATACCTGTGACGCACATCATGTGACTGCTCCTGATCCGGAAGGAAAGGGCGCTGCAAATTGCGTCCGTATAGCGCTCACGGAAGCAGGCTATCAGGGCAGCGAGGAGCTGTACATCAATGCCCACGGCACATCAACAAAGCTGAACGACGCCGGCGAGACAAAGGCGTTCAAGGAAGTGCTTGGTGAGAGAGCATATAAAGTGCATATCAGCTCTACTAAGTCTATGACAGGTCATATGCTCGGCGCAACTGGCGCAGTTGAAGCTATAGCGTCAACGCTTGCGCTAAGAGACGGTATTGTTCCTCCTACAATAAACTACCGTGAGGCTGATCCTGAATGTGATCTTGATTATACACCAAACAAAGCTGTGCAGGCACAGCTTGATATGGCGCTGTCTACGACCTTCGGTTTCGGCGGTCATAATGCCTGCATAGTCATTAAAAAATAGTATTATATTAAGGTGGGATACCTGATGTACAGTATAGAAGAGTTAAAGGAGCTGCTGAGTGCATTTGACGGTTCAAAGGCAACGGCGCTTGATATACAGTTTAGTGAAAATGAATTTATCAGCCTTCGTCAGAAGACAGGAAAAGTAATATGTCAGGAAACTGTACCGGCTGCCGCTGCGGCAGAGGCTCAGCCGGAGATATATCACTCTGCTGCCGGTACTATGGCTGAGGATAGTGTTCCTGACGGCGATCCGGTAGAATCTCCTATGGTGGGAGTATTCTACTCTGCGCCCTCTCCTGAAAGTGAGCCGTACGTGTCTGTCGGCAGCAGCGTTAAAAAAGGCGATGTCCTTTGCCTTATAGAAGCAATGAAGCTGATGAATGAGGTAACAGCCGAAAAGAACGGAACGGTAACTAAGGTTTGTGTTGAGAATGGTCAGGTTGTTGAATACGGACAGCCGCTGTTTATCATAAAATAAGGAGCAACTGCTATGAATAAAGAAGAGATAATGCAGATAATTCCGCATAGAAATTCTATGCTGCTGATAGATGAAGCAACGAAAACAGGCGAGAATACCTGTGAGGGAAAAAAACATATTAACGGTGACGAGTGGTTTTTAGACGGACATTTTCCGGGAAATCCTGTAGTTCCCGGAGTAATACTCTGTGAGATGATGGCACAGGCAAGCGCAGTTATTATTTCTGATGTTTCTGCAAAGAGTACTCCTTATTTCACAGGCATTGAAAAGGCAAAGTTCAGAAATAAGGTTCTTCCCGGAGATACGCTTGAAATAAAGTGCGAGCTTACCGGTCAGAAAAGGAATTTCTATTTTATAAAGGGCAAGGGATATGTTAACGGGAAGCTGAGTGTATCAGCAGAGTTTTCTTTTGCTTTGGTTGAGAGGGAGTAATCGCTTTGTTTTCAAAAATACTTATCGCAAACCGAGGCGAAATAGCTGTAAGGATAATCCGTGCCTGCCGTGAAATGGGAATAGCGACGGTGGCGATTTATTCAAAGGCTGACAAAAATGCACTTCATGTAACTATGGCGGACGAAAGCTACTGCATAGGCGGACCTCAGGTGGCGGACAGCTATCTGAATATTGCGGCGATACTTGAAGCTGCCGCATTGTCCGGCGCACAGGCGATACATCCCGGATATGGTCTTTTGTCAGAGAATGCAAAATTTGCGGCTCTTTGCAAAAAGTGCAATATTGAGTTCATAGGTCCTTCCGCTGAAATGATAGAACGTCTTGGCGACAAGGATGAGGCAAGAAAAACAATGAGGGCTGCCGGAGTGCCTGTAACGCCCGGCAGCGATATAATTGATGATATAGATGAGGCAAGGGAAAAGGCAAAGGAGATAGGCTTTCCTCTGCTTGTAAAGGCAAGAAGCGGCGGCGGCGGACGAGGTATAAGAAAGGTCGAAAGGATAGAAGACTTTGATAACGCCTTTATGTCTGCAAGAGCTGAGGCACAGAGTGCTTTCGGCGACGGCGCTGTTTATATGGAGAAGTTCCTCAGCCCCGTCAAGCATGTTGAAATGCAGCTTCTTTGCGACAAGTTCGGAAATGTTATCTGTCTTGGTGAAAGAGAATGCTCTGTACAGCGTAAGAATCAGAAGCTTATAGAGGAAAGTCCCTCGCCGGCAATAACACCGGAGATAAGAAGCAGAATGATGGAGGCTGCTGCAAAGGCTGCAAAGGCTGTAGGATATGAAAATGCCGGTACGGTGGAGTTTCTGCTTGATAAGGATAAGAATTTCTATTTCATGGAGATGAATACACGTCTCCAGGTGGAACATGCTGTAACTGAAATGGTTGTTGGTATTGACATAGTGCAGTGGCAGATAAGGATAGCGTCAGGTTCAAAGCTGACTGTTACTCAGGACAGAGTATTTCTTCACGGAAATGCTATAGAGTGCCGTATTAATGCTGAGGATGCACAGCATAATTACCGTCCCAGCTGCGGCAGAATAGGCTTTGTACATATACCCGGCGGTCCTAACGTCAGGTTTGATACGGCAATATATCAGGATTATGATATTCCGCCGTATTATGATTCCATGATAGGAAAGCTGATAGTTCAGGCAAGATCAAGAGAGCTTGCTATAAGAAAGATGAAAATGGCTCTCAGCGAGCTTACAATAAACGGAATAAAGCATAACAGGGATCTTCATATAGAGATACTTTCAGACCCTGAATTTGTATCCGGAGAATATACGACCGGTTTTATGGAAGAACGTGCAAAACGTAAGGATAAAGACAAATAATTAACGGCAGAGCTGCAGCTGCCTTGAGATAGGTCGGGTGAAACATTGAATACATCAGATATTTTTAATTTCTTGAAACCTAAGAATGAGCTTGAAAACCAGGAGGATACATCGGCGGTACAAAATCAGCCTTTTATTCCGAATGAATTGTGGGTGAAGTGTCCGTGCTGCAAGAAGCCGGTTCTTTCATCAGATCTGAACGATAATAATAAGGTTTGTCCTAACTGCGGATATCATTTTCGCATTGCTGCAAGACAAAGATTAGAGATAACAGTAGATAAGGGCAGCTTTGAAGAATTTGACTCAGAAATGGTATCTGAAAATAAGATAGATTTTCCCGATTACTCACGGAAGCTGAAAAATGCCAGGCTGAACAGCGGAGAAAATGAATCTGTAATAACAGGCAGGGCTAAGATAGGCGGATGTGATGTCGTTATCGGAGTTATGAACTCTCAGTTTATGATGGGTTCTATGGGTACTGTAACGGGTGAAAAGGTTACGAGGTCTTTTGAATATGCCACACAGAACAGACTGCCTGTGATAATATTTACGGTATCCGGCGGTGCAAGAATGCAGGAGGGGATACTGTCCCTTATGCAGATGGCAAAGACAAGCGGCGCTGTAAAGCTTCACAGTGACGCCGGACTTCTGTACATAACGGTACTTACGGATCCTACGACAGGCGGAGTTACTGCAAGCTTTGCAATGGAGGGCGACATAATTCTGTCCGAACCGGGGGCGCTGATAGCGTTTGCAGGTCCGAGAGTTATTGAGCAGACGATACGTCAGAAGCTGCCCAAGGATTTTCAGTCGGCTGAATTTCTGCTTGAAAAGGGCTTTGTAGATAGGGTTGTACCCAGATGCAAAATGAGGGAAACATTGACAAAGCTGCTTGTTCTTCACGGAGGTAAGCCGGAAATAAATGAAACGGAAGATAACGGGAAGGAGGGCGATTCCTTGTGAGCGCATATGACAGTGTTATTGCTGCAAGGGCAAATGACCGCCCTACTGCTGTAGATTATATAACAAAAATATTCGGAGACAGCTTTATAGAGCTTCACGGCGACAGACGTTTTGCTGATGACAAGGCTGTTATCGGCGGCATAGCGGAGCTTGGCGGAAAGCCGGTAACAGTTATTGCTCTTGAAAAGGGCAGGAATCTGAAGGAAAGAGTGGAACGCAATTTTGGTTCTGCGCATCCGGAAGGGTACAGAAAGGCTTTGAGGCTTATGAAGCAGGCGGAGAAATTTCACCGTCCTGTATTGTGCATAGTAGATACATCCGGTGCATACTGCGGCATCGGAGCAGAGGAAAGAGGTCAGGGACAGGCTATAGCTGAAAACCTTATGGAGATGATGACTCTCAGAACGCCGATACTTTCTGTGTTTATTGGAGAGGGCGGAAGCGGCGGAGCACTTGCTCTTGCTGTAGCAGATGAGGTATGGATGCTTGAGAATGCGATCTATTCTGTCATTTCGCCTGAGGGTTGTGCGAGCATACTCTGGAAGGATGCGACAAGAACAGCGGAAGCTTCTGAATGCCTTAAGCTGACATCACAGGATCTGTTTAAATTAGGTGTAATTGAGAGAATAATACGTGAGCCAAAGAATCTTGACAGCACAATGTTTGACAGCTTCAAGACGCTTATAGGGCAGACGTTCGATAAGCTGAGTGCAGTTGACACAGAGACGCTTCTTGCTAAAAGGTACAATAGATTCAGAAAATTCTGATGTTATAAAACGGGGGTGTTGTTATGTCAGAAGCGTTAAAGCTTGAAAAGAAAACTATAGAAGATTATCTGGCACTGCCTGAGGGTGCAATGGTCGAGCTTATCAACGGCGTAATGTATGATATGTCGCCTGCGCCGCTTACGATACATCAGAGATTATCCGGAAATATCTTTTTTGAAATATTGTCATATATTAAGAAAAAAGGCGGCAGATGTGAAGTGTTTACTGCCCCGTTTGATGTAAGACTTAACGATGAAACAATAGTTCAGCCAGATATTTCGGTTATCTGCGACCCTACAAGGATCACAAGAAGGGGATGTGTCGGTGCGCCGGATTTTATTATTGAGATAGTTTCCTCACACCGCTATCATGATTATGTAAGAAAACATCATTTGTATGCAGACAGCGGTGTTAAAGAATATTGGATTGTTGACCCTGACAGAAAAAGTGTAAATGTGTATTTGCTGTCGGAAGAGTATTCACCTGCACACTATACTTTTGATGATGATATACCCGTAAGCATTTACAATGGCGACTTAAAGCTCAATATTGCGGAAATGCTTGAATAAGATCATGAAGGGGTGGTAATATGTCAGAAGCGTTAAAGCTTGAAAAGAAAACGATAGAGGATTATATGGCGCTGCCTGAGGGTGCAATGGTGGAACTTATCAACGGCATTATGTATGATATGTCGCCTTCGCCTTTGAGAGTGCATCAAAGGATAGTCACGAAGCTGCTGACAAAGATCTATAATTTTATAGATTCAAAGCACGGCAGATGTGAAGTATACCCTGCACCTTTTGATGTAAAGCTCAATGACGAAACAATAGTACAGCCTGATATATCGGTTATCTGTGACCCCTCAAAGCTGACAAGACATGGATGTACAGGCGCGCCTGATTTTATTATTGAGATAGTTTCCTCACACCGCTACCACGATTATGTAAGAAAACATCATTTATATGCAGACAGCGGTGTTAAAGAATATTGGATTGTTGACCCCGAAAAGCGAAAAGTTAATGTTTATCTTCTGAAAGAGGATTATGCTGTTGAACAGTATGATTTTGAAGATGATATACCCGTTGATCTGTACAATGGAGAGCTTGTTATCAATGTCTCAAAGCTCATAGATTAAATAAACATTTGATAGACTGCCGCCCCGCTGAAAAGGCAGGGCGGCAAATTAAATATACGGAGAGATTCGGAGATGCCGACAATTAATATAGTTCTTGTTGAACCGGAGATACCTCAGAATACTGGTAACATTGCCCGTACCTGTGCGGCAACGGGAGCAAGACTTCATATAGTAAAGCCTATGGGTTTTACACCGACAGATAAACACTTAAAAAGATCCGGGCTGGATTATTGGAAGTATCTTGATCTGACATATTACGAAAATTTAGAAGACTTTTTTGAAAAAACAAAGGGAAGTATATATTATTATTTTTCTACAAAAGCGCCAAGAAAGTATACTGATATTTCCTATCCTGATAATTGCTATATTGTTTTCGGAAAAGAAACGAAGGGACTTCCTGAGGTGCTTCTGCATGAAAATCCGGATACGACAGTACGTATACCTATGAAGGGTGAAATAAGAAGCCTGAATCTGTCAAATTCTGTTGCAATTGCTGTGTATGAGATACTCAGACAGTGGGATTTTCCTGAATTGCAGAATTTCGGCAGGTTAAGAGAATTTGACTGGGAAAACCTGATAATTAACAATTAACAATTAATAATTAATAATTATAGTAAATATGGGGAATTGAAAATTATTCGCTGCGTTTGCTGTAAAGGAATAAAAGGGAGAATTGAAAGAATGATAACAGTAAGCAATGTATCTGTGAATTTCAGCGGTACTCCGCTGTTTTCCGATGTAAACCTTAAACTGACCGATAATAACTGCTACGGTATTATCGGTGCAAACGGCGCGGGAAAATCGACATTTCTTAAAGTGCTTTCAGGTGATCTTGAACCTACCAAGGGTGAAGTAATAATTCCTGAAAATACGAGAATGTCTGTGCTTAAACAGGATCATTTTGCTTTTGACGAATATACCGTGGTCGATACGGTAATATACGGCAATAAAAAGCTTTACGATATAATGAAGGAAAAAGACGCTATATACATGAAAGAAGATTTTTCTGACGAGGACGGAATAAGAGCGTCAGAGCTTGAAGCAGAATTTGCTGAAATGAACGGCTGGGAAGCTGAAAGTGACGCTTCAAAGCTTATTCAGGGACTTGGACTTTCAGAAGAAATTCTTTATTCACAGATGAGCAGTCTCACAGGCAACGAAAAAGTCAAGGTATTGCTTGCACAGGCACTTTTCGGAAATCCTCAGATAATACTGCTTGACGAGCCGACAAACAACCTTGACATCAAGGCTATAGCATGGCTTGAGGATTTTATACTTGACTATGAAGGCACAGTTATAGTAGTATCACATGACAGACATTTCCTTAATACGGTATGTACTCATATGATAGATATTGACTATAATAAAATAAAAATGTATGTGGGCAACTATGAATTCTGGTATGAATCAAGCCAGCTCATTCAGGCAATGATAAAACAGCAGAATAAAAGACAGAGGAAAAGATAAAGGAATTGCAGACCTTTGTACAGCGTTTCTCTGCAAACAAATCA
>CACXDE010000130.1 GCA_902766305.1 uncultured Ruminococcus sp.
GTTCATAAAGAAGACTGACTCACTGCCGTAAGGCAGTGAACTTTATAATTTGCAAATTATAAAAATAATAGCTTTTACATCGTATATACATGGTAATAATACGCTTTCTTAGTGCGACAGCCCATAATTAGTTGTTTACCATAAGTCCCAGCAAAACACCCGTCAGCAATATCATTACCACACCGGTAAGGATAAGAAAAGCACGGCAGAATGAACGCAGATTTTTGTTTGCTGATTTGTCCATACTTACAAACACTGCCGCCGCAATATTTACAAATGGTATCAGCATAAGCAGCTCTGTAAGCAAAGCCTGTCTTGTTTCCATAGGCTTGCAGGATTCTTCGTATGCCGATTCGGGAAGAAACGAAAGCTCGTATGAGGCTTCCCTTGCAGACGACAATACATGATCCTTACGCCGTACAGCCTGCCTGTCAAGCCTGTACCTTGTATTTTCATCAAAGTTGCGGCGGAATGGAGGACGGGCAAGAGCTTCTAACTCGGATACCGTTTTTTCTTTTATATACAGCTCCTCCGCAATCTCATAGATAAGTCCGAAGCCCTTTTCACTGACATCATTTCCGCTTTTTGCGTCTGAGGTGAATCCTTCCGGCAGGTCTTTCTTCTCTTTTGCTTTTACTTCTGAATAGCCGCTTATGTCATTATCTGCTATACCGATATATTCCACAAGAGCATCTGTTCCGGCTTTGTTTTTTATTGCAGCATTGTTCAATTCTGATCATCTCCATGCTTATTTATGCAGGCATTTTCAGAACTTATTCATTACAAGACCTGTAATGAGCTTGGGATAAAAATATGTAGATTTCTGGGGCATTTTCTCTCCGGCAGCAGCTACGTCTCTTATTTCTTCGACACGTGTAGGATTAAGTATAAATGCGCACTGAGCTTTACCGCTGTCAACGCTGTCAAGAGCCTCCTCTGTCTTTTTGACATAAGTAAGGTTTATCTGTTTAGCCATATTTTCAGCGTCTATGCCGAATATTCTTTCAAGCACAAGTGTATGAAGAACGGATACATCAAGACCGCAGTAGCTGTCACTCTTATCCGGCAGCAGCTTTTTCACCGCTGTCATATCACGGAGTTTCAGCAAATAGTATTCATTCCTGCCGCAGTAAAAAGCAAATGATTTGTTTCCTTTGTCGTATTCATCAGAAAGCTTCTCTTCTATTGTATTTTTACCGCTAAGTTTTTCTATGTCAAAGTATTCGCCGCATTTTTCAATTATAGTGCTTTCATCAAAATCTGAAAGATCTCTGACTATGCGGTGTGTCGGAAGTACAAGAAGTCCCGGATGCTCCATATCAACAAGCATCATCATTATATAACCCTTGCTTTCCTTTGCTGTACCGTTTTCACGGCAATAGTTTCTGAAATTGAGAGCTGTCTCATAGCGGTGGTGTCCGTCTGCAATATACAGCTTTTTATCTGCAAAAGCATTACATATACTGCGTATCTCATTTTCATTTGTTATTGCCCACAGTTTGTGAGTAACGCCCTCACCGTCTGTCAGTTCGCTCAACGGAGCTTCGCTGCTGCACTTTTCAAGCATTTTTGTAATGTCATGCTCAGGATCATTATATAATGAATATACCTGGCTGAAATTACAATCGGTTGCTTTCATCAGATTAAACCTGTCTTCCTTTGCTTTGGAAAGGGTTTCCTCATGTGGAAGTATTATTCCCTTTGAAAATTCCTCGATCTTAACTCTGACGATACATCCCTTAAAGCTCCTGGTAGTTCCGCCCACTGTAAAAGCTTCCTCATAAACATAAATGCTTTCAGCACTGTCCTGTCTGAGTATGCCTTTGTTCAGAAATTCCTCAAGTGTTTTCCCTGCCTGCATATAAGGGTCTTCACCCTTCGGAAGTTCAAGTCTTATTATGTTGTTTTCGTTTTTCTGAAGATAAGAAAGTCTTTGTTCCTCACTTATGATGTCATACGGAGGACATACCAGATCCTCGATCCTGCCCGCTTTTTCCGGGTCAAATCTTAATCCTCTGAACGGTCTGATCTCTGCCATCAAATATTCTCCTTTATTTCTTTTAATTTCCGCTTGACGAAACAGCGGTCATAGTATATTTTAAGTGCAAATAAGATCAATGTCAACCGTTTCATAAGGAATTATATCATATTGTCAAAAAAAAATTTGTCTTATTTTATCGTATGTCACAATTTTTTCTTATATCTGATAAGGAGTTTTTATATGATAACCGAAATCTATCCTGTTACAGCCGGGATTATAATAATGATA
The DNA here is from genome assembly GCA_902766305.1 of uncultured Ruminococcus sp. Taxonomy (GTDB): domain Bacteria; phylum Bacillota; class Clostridia; order Oscillospirales; family Acutalibacteraceae; genus UBA1213. Next base: position 2,270 of record CACXDE010000130.1, read on the forward strand.
ATCGCAATAATAATTATGAAGAAAATGAAGTTAACACTGTATCAGGTTATTCTTATAGAACTATCAATCCTGTATTTAACAGGTGTCATCTGTGCCACATTCTTCCCTATGGATTATGCACACAAGGTACATGAGGGATATGAAATACTTGGTCATACACTTCTGCTGACACCGTTTGCTATGATAACGCACCAGATACAGAGTTATAATCTTTTTGTTGTAATGGTTCAGGTAGGCGGAAACGTTTTTATGACAGTCCCACTTGGCATTCTGCTTCCGATGCTGATGCCCGGCAGAAAAAAATGGTTCTATCCGCTGGTATTTTTTGGCTTTACATTCGCTATAGAAGCAATGCAGCTGCTTACCGGCGCATTGCTTGGAACATTCTACAGAACAGCTGATATTGATGATATAATACTGAACTTTACAGGCGCAATGATAGGTCTGCTTATTTTCAAGATATGTACAAAGCTGAAAGAACGTACAGGCAAAAAAACAAACAAAGATAACCCAAACACAAAATAATACAAAACTGAGTTCAAAATTTGCCCCTTCTAAACCCAAAAGGTTTTGAAGGGGCAAACTTTATTATCAGACTTTCTAAAAAGAGCCGGCTATATCAATTGTAAAAATAATCCTCAGCTGCCTGACTGTAAAGAACCAATGCTCTCATAAGATTGCAAAGCCTTGTTTTGCTGCTGTTGCCTTCATACATACTCAGAGCAGAATATGCGTATGACAAAGCACTCACTTCTATATTTCCTCCGTACTTGCCGTCGTCACTATCTACATACAGATAGCGGATTTCTGACAATTCGTTGGCATAAATATCATCAAGCTCAAAATAATACAAACCATCCTCTGACTCTTTGAGTCCATGGTATCCGTTACTGCCGTTAGCATACATATCAGGCTTGCTGTCCGCCTTATAATAAACAAGAATCTTCGTAGCAGACCTCAACACAAGAGAATAGCCTGCAAGCTCTGTACCATTTCCCAATGTTTTCGGTAATACGGGCTTATAAGCTTCAAGAGAATCAGCAGTTACAGAGGATACATCATGCTTATCAAGACCAAGGTTTTCAGCCTTATATCCGAAATAATCCTGCGCATACAGACCGTATGTTTCCAGTGCTTTTACAAGATTCACAAGTCTATCCGAATAGGTGTCCTCATCAGCATTCTTGACATTATTGATATAGTCAATTACAGCATATTCAAATGAAGTGCCGATAACCTCTCCTTTGGAATTATACAGCTCTGCTGCCTTGCCGCTGCCATCGTAAAGCTCGATAGTAACACGGTCGTGAAGCTCCTTTGCCGCAATATCATATTTGAATTTATAGCCGTTCGAGGTTTCTGCCGCCTCTGAAACAGGTACATTTACAGAATTGCCGTTCGCAGTAAACTTCACATACGCACCCTCATCGTTCAGAATGTCATCAGTAAGTCTTGTGTAGAAATTCAGACGAATCAGACCTTCAAGGCTCAGAGAAGCACTGCTCAGTGTATTATTTTCAATAATATACTTATCACGCTTTATCGTTGTCACCTGTGAGAAGGCTGAAATATTCGCATAATTGCTGTCACCGGAAATTATAGCTTTATCCGGATCGTCAGCCTTATACCATCCGCTGTAACTGGCATTTCCGTTTACCAGGCTGTCATAACCTGGTCTTATGGCGATACCGGACGGCAGCGTAAGTGTTTCAAGCGCATCTGCGCCAGAGAAGAACCAGGTATTACTGCTGCCAAACGATGAAGCGTTTGAAGCGTCAAACTCCTTAAGCGACTTACAGCCTATGAGAACCTGTGAAAAGCTTGTATATTCATAGCTGCTGGTCGAACTCTTTGTTCCGAACATCTTTGCAGATTCCAATGATGAACAGCCGTTATACATTCTATCAATTTTCAGCAGCTTCTGGGACCTGGTTTTTATTTCCGGATAAACAATTGCTTTCAGAGAACTACAGTTTTCAAACATTGATGCCATAGTTGTCACTGAATCAGTCTCCAGCTCATCCATATCAACCTTTTCAAGGGATGTGCAATCCTTGAACAGGTTTGCCATACTTGTAACTGATGATGTTGTCATTCCATTGAGACTTGCTGTTTTCAGTGAAGTACAGCCCTCTAACAATGCTTCTATTGAAGACACATTCATCTTGCTCTGACTGTTGACAGAGAATGTCTGCAATGCTGTACAGCCCTTGAACATATTTTTCAGAGAAACCTTAGTATCAGGATTGGACGCAAGCTTGTCAATGTCTACAGTTTCAAGACCGGTGCAGTTTTCAAACATACTTGTAAAATTCGTGATCTTAGATTCAAGATCACCGAAGCTTACACTTTTTATACCTGAACAGCCGCTGTACATACTCTCAGCGTTTGTCAGGCTTGTCATGCTGTTAAGAAGAGCAGTATCAATATTTGTCAGTGACGTACAGCCTGAGAACATTCCTGTTGCATTAGTAATAGTCGATACATCAAAATCGCTCATATCAACAGATTTCAAGGAAGAACAATCCTTGAACAAATTCTTGACATATGTAACCTTACCAACTGCCTTCGGAGCAAATTTTACTTCCGTAAGGCTTGAACAGCCTTCAAGAAATGATTCGAGATTTTTAATTTGAGGCATACTGAATTTGCTCAGGTCAATAGATTCCAGGGACGCACAGCCCTTGAACATTCCCTTTACAGAATAGGACGGATTAGCATTCTCAAAGCCGCTCAGATCCAAGGATTTCAGTGATTTGCAGTCAGCAAACATACCATCTAACTGAGAAACTTTTGACGCATTTATCTTTCCTAAATTAATCGACGGCAAAGATTCACATCCGTAAAACACTCTATACATTCCACGTGTATTTTGCGTATCAAATTCTCCTAAATCAAGTTCCGTCAATGCAGAGCAATTCTCGAACATATTTGATATAGTAGCGACATTTTTCATATCCATACTGCTGATATCCAGCTTTTTGAGTGATGAACAGTCTTTGAACATACTATCTGTTTCCGTCACATTCTGCGTATTCAATTTACTGATATCTATTTCAGTGAGGGAAGAACAGCCATTAAACAGACCGTCGAATACCTTTACATTTTCAGTATTCAGCTTTGTAAGATCAACAGCTTTCAAAGAAGAACACGCACTGAACATAGATCCTATCTCTGTCAAAGCTCCGCCTGTCATATCAGGCAGCTTTAGTGTTTCAAGATTTTCACACTTGTAAAACATCAGCCTTGAATTAGTCACCTTAGAAGCATCCAGTCCGGACAAATCAAGAGATTTCATCTTTGCTTCGTTGAACATATAATACATACTTGTTACTTTTGAGGTATCAAGTCCTGCAAAGTCAATTTCAGCATTTTCTCCGAGACCTGCAAAAACATCCTGCATACTTGTAATCGTTCCCAGATTAATTTTTCCGGCATTGATCTTTCCGTCAAAGCCTTTCAGGAAATATTTCAGATCAGTAAGTCCTGTAGATTTTTTCCATCCGTTGCCAAGCTTTATTTCAGGTGACGTACAGTTATTGAACATATACGTTGCGTTGGTCAAGGATGTAAGATCAAATCCTGTCAGATCAAGCGTATCACAGTCACTCTCCTGGAACATGTAGCTCATATTTGTTACATTGCTTGTATCATAATTACTGAAGTCAAGCTTGCTGCATTTTATGTAAGCAAACATATAGCTCATATCTGTTACATCGCTTGTATCGACATTTCCAAGCTCAAGCTCTGTATTATAGCTGTAGCTGTGATAGTCAGATCCGCCGCTTATCCAGAACATTTTCGCACAATTGCCGTAAAAACGAACGCCGTCATTTACTATGATCTTTTTAGGGAATACAGAACCGCTGTATGTCTGACCGCCGAGCGCAACAGAATATTCATTCAGAATATCAGTCATACCTTTGCTGTTATAAGAGCCTTCTTCAAGCGTTAAGGTTTTATTCACCTTGTCAATGCTGTACTTAACATCGTAATTATTCTTGACATGAATAAATGTACCCGGACCATCAAAAGCTGCGTGCCACTCAGTACCCGATACTATAGTATCAAGATCATCTTCCTTAGCCCATCCCTTGTAACCCATTGAAGAGTCGGAGGAATTTGGCAGACTCCAGCCTGTCGTAACATTTATACCGGACGGAATAGTCAGCTTTTCAAGCTTATCACAGCTGTTAAGAATATCTGTTACATTTGTCAGCGACGCACCGTCAAATACTGAAAGATCAAGCTCCGTAAGCTTCTGACAGTAATAGAACATTCTTGATATGTTTGTAACGTTCGTTATTCTGTTGCTGCCAAAATCAACCTTTTTCAAAGAATTACAGTAATTGAACATAGAGGAAGCATCTGTTATTCCTGACAGATCAGCCTTACTCAAATCAGCGGTTTCAAGCTTATTCATGCTAAAAAAGGCAGAATCCATAGAACCAGTGAATATTACACCGGATTCAGCCTTCAATTCTGTTACATTGTCGTTTCCGAACACATTAAGTATTGCGTTCAGTATTTCCTTTGTATATGTACCTGACTCAAATGTGAGAACACCCTTTTTGAAGGAATATTTCAGGTCTTCATCAACCTGTTTCAGAACATAGGTTCCTGCTCCGGATATTTCTGCATATTGACCTTCTCCGGATACTATTTCCTTAGCGGCGTCATCTTCCTTGTACCATCCAACTGTTCCCACACCGCTTGTATCGTTGTTTCTGAGGTAGTAATTCGTTGATATTGCCATCTTATCAGACAGCTTTATTTTTTTCAGGGAATTGCATCCGTAAAAAACATTATTATTTACTGCTTCGCTGTCAAGATTTGTTGTATCAAAGCCGCTCAGATCAAGCTCTTCCACAAGATTGCAGTTATAGAACATATTGCCGATGTTTGTCAGTGATGAAGTATTGAAGCCTGATACATCAAGCTCACAAAGCACTTTACAATTTCCGAACATATATGACATATCAGTAACCTTTGACGTGTCAAATCCGCTTATATCCAATGATTCAAGATAGCTTTGAGTACTGTAGCCTGTAACCTCAAACATATGAGACATATCAGTAACTTCTGACGTATCAACATTATGAAGATCTATTTCCTTTACACCGTATGTACCGACATAATATACACCCGGATATGCCCAGTTTGCATATGCCGAGAAAAGTCCCGAACAGTTGCCCTTTAAAACAACTCCGTCCTCAGCAACGATCTTATCAAACTTCATCTCATAAAAGTCGCTTTCTGAAAATCTCGGATTCTCATACACACCCGCTTTTATTGTCATAGTTCTTGTAGATTCATCGTAATCATATTGCAGATTCTGCCTTGGTCCGTTGTAATCTACCGCCTGAACAGTGATACTGCTTGACTTAAACAGATCAGCAAGAGGCTGAACAGGGGCAAGACCGCCCACCAAAGTCAGTACCATAGCCGCCGCAATTATTTTCCTCATGCAGCGCCTTATTCTTTTGTTCATTTGTTTACCTCCTCGTATAATAATTCAGACAAGTCTTCTATTTTCAAAACAAGAAAACTTTTCCACTATTATGATAACATTTTTATTATTATTTTTCAATGATTTTATACATTTTTCCAAAAAAAGCCAGCGTGACGCTGGACTCACACCAGTCTTGCACTGCTTTCTTCAAAATTCGCAGCTTCTATGAATCACGGGCTGCGCCATTCCGTTTTTGTTTCACCAAAGATAATTTTTATTGTTGCCAACTAAACCCCCATGCCCTGTATTGTGGCACCACCATAAATACAAGTCTACAGTTATAGTCAATACTGATATAATTATTACAA
>CACXDE010000131.1 GCA_902766305.1 uncultured Ruminococcus sp.
TATGTCAAATACATTCAGCTGCATCCATACGGCATCAGTTGACGTCATCAGCATAGCCGTCTTCTGGTCTGCGTCAAGCCCTTCATATGTATCTCCGGCATATTCGTCAAAAAGCTTTGACTCCGCATTATAACGTGTATACAATTCCTTTTTCAGCCTGTCACTCTCTCCCAGCGACAGTACATTATCAGCACATATCAGCTTTGAAAGATCAGACGTTCCGACTATAGTCAGATCAAGACCGCTCAGCAGAAATTTTCCTTCGGCTGTTATCTTAGTTATATAATCGTCGCTCAGAACAATTTTATTTTTCTTGCACAGAAATATACATCCCGCGCTTCCATACAGCTGATTTATTCGGATAATATCCCTCTCGGACAGCTCTTCACCCTTTAAGCTGCTGGTGCTTACACTGTTTTGTGAAGTGCTGTTCTGTGTTGTCGTCTTTTTTCCGTCATCGCTTTCACATCCGGTAAAAACCACACAGCCCACAGCAATCAGCGCAGCCAATACTACAGCCGCTGTTTTTCTGAATTTCATTTTACACCTCCGCTGTACCCGTCTTCATCAGCACATTAACATCTCCGCTTTGCAGCCATTTTTTAGCTCTCTCAACAAAGGGATACGTAAATCCGCAGCTTGCCGCAGATGTAAGCAATTCCCTTGCCTTTTCGTTTTCACCTAAAACAGCATATGCCGCACCTCTGTCATAATCAATCACTTTAAGATAAAATTCACGCATTACAACAATATTCTTTTCCACACTGGCAAGAATATCCAAATTTGCAATATAATTCAATACAATCTGCCTGTCCTCATTCATCAGTCTTTCAGGCGGCCGGCTGTAAAACTCGGCTTCAAGGATTTCCTGCTCAACAGCAACAGCTAATCTTTTAAGCGCAGCTTCATTTATTCCTCTCGGTCTACTTATAGACATCTGCTGAAGGCACATTTTCTGATCATTGACATAAAAATCAATATGTGAAAAATCCCTTTTCAATATATCAATACAGCACATATAATTTGAATACATGAATCTGCCCATAATATCGCTGGGCTTCAAAGCCCTTCCGTATTCTGCTGTCCTTCTCTCAGCTTCATCAATGCGTTCATGGTGAATAAGTGCAACAACAGCATTCCCAAGAACCATTCTCTCTGCGCCTGCCGCCCTTTTTGCCATCTTATCTGACATAGCAATGAATCTGTCAGGATCAGTATTTGCAATATCGCAAATCTTCGCATACTTTTTCACCGAAAGAAAATTCATCAGCAGAATTATACCGTACAAAACAATGAGCAGCACTATCTCCGCCCAGAACGGTATTATGTCCATTATTCCGAGTACACCGCCTGCTATCATGAAAGCAGCAGCCATTATTGAAATAAAAAAGTAACCTTTAAATAATTTTGTCATATCCTCAAGCCCACGGTAATTTTCCGCCCGTCATTTCCATATATACAATAAACCCAATTATAGCAAAAAGTATAATTGCCGCAAGAACACTGCTGCATCCGCCTTCTCTTCTTGGGGGCGGCGGCGGTCCTCCCCAATCTCTTCTGCCGTGCGGCGGCTCGTGCCAGCTGTCTCTCCTTGGCGGTGGGGGTTCATGCCAGCCGCCATTACCTCCTCTGCGGGGCGGCTCATGCCAGCCGCTGCTTCCTCCTCTGCGTGGGGGTTCATGCCAGCCGCCGTTTCCTCCTCTGCGTGGGGGTTCATGCCAGCCGCCGTTTCCTCCGCCTCTGGGGGGTTCACGTCTGCCGCCTCCTCCTCCGGGAGAAGGTCCGTTTCCTCTTCCCTGACCTCCGAAATGTGCCATCTAACATTCCTCCCTGAATATCTTTCTTGCATAATCTCCGTTGCGGATTATCTCCGCTTTCAGTTCATCAGTGTCTGAAAATTTTCTTTCGCCCCTGATAAATGCCGTCAGTCTTACATCTATTATTTCATAATAAAGCTCCCTGCCGCTGTAATCCGGCATCCATGTCTCTATCAACACTTTTTCAGAACCTACAGTTGGCTTTATACCAATGTTTGTCACACCGCAGTACTGTTTTCCGTCAACCGTAACAACAGACGCGTAAGCGCCGAATTTCGGTTTCACAAGCCCCTGAGGAAAAAACTGATTGAGAGTAGGCGTTCCCCACTGTCTGCCAAGCTGTCTGCCGTGAACTACAGTAAGCGCAAAGCCGTATCTCCGTCCCAGCATATTATTTGCGGATCTTATATCACCGTTTATTATACATTCTCTGATACGTGTAGAGCTTACCGGACTGTCTTCAAATGTCACTCTCGGACGTGCCAGAACGCTTATACCAAAGCTTTTACACATCTCTTCAAGCATATCGCCGCTGCCCTTTGCGCCTGCGCCGAAATGGTAGTTGAATCCGCATGAAATATGCTTTGCCCGGAAGCATCCGTAAAGAATATCCTTCACAAAATCATCTGCCGTAATATCCTTTATATCATTAAAATCAATAAGATATACCTGCTGTACACCCATTTTTTCAAGTATGCACAGCTTTTCCTCTGTTGTAATAATATTTCTGCTTTCCTCTCCGCGCAAAACTGTACGGGGACTTTGCAGCAGCGTAAACACCGTAGGCACAAGCGAATTATTTTTACCGTTTTCAACAGCCTCTTTAATAACTGCCTGATGTCCCTTATGGAGACCGTCAAAGTACCCCAAAGCGGTTGAAGTCGGCTTTTCCGACCGTCTGAGTTCCGTTAATATTTCCATTTTATATCCCTATTATTTGAGAATCCCTTTATCATCGTAAAAATTATAATCAGACACATCTAAATGTTCGTCCTTTTCAAGATTGTCATCACTCATTTTGAACATTCCGCTGCCAATGGTATAGTTATGATTCATGTTTCTTCTTGCAAGTACAACTATCAGGATCAAAAGCCCCACTGCCAGAGCAATACTTCCTATTAACGACCAATCCATAAATGATCACCTCATAAAAACAATTTCTTCACCGAAAGCTCGTTCTTTTCTTTGTCAGCATAACCAAGACCTAAAAATTTTTCTCCGCCGTAAACCCTGTATACGGTTTCATACCCTGACACAGACAGGCTTTTTACCCTGTCAAGGTCAAGGGGCGCTCCGTTTGAAAAACGTACTGCCTGCTTTTCACTTACATATACTGCTGGAAAACAGTTGAATACACTGTCAGTCTGCCGCAGCACTTCGGATATCCTGTCTTCATTTTTCAGCCGTTCAAGCTCTTTCAGCGTTACAGCGTCCTTAAGCTCAAATCCGCATGCCATTGTCCGGCAAAGCGCTGTCATAACGCAGCCGCAGCCCAAAGCTTTTCCTATATCATCGCATATCACACGGATATATGTACCCTTAGAGCATAATATCAACAGCTTTCCACTCTGAGTGTCTTCATCAAAAGCAGTAAGTTCAAGCTTATCTATACATACAGGCCTTGCCTGTCTTTCAACCTCTATTCCCTGTCTTGCAAGGTCATAAAGTCTCATGCCGTCCTTCTGTACAGCAGAATACATTGGCGGTATCTGCATTATATTTCCCCTGAATTTCGGGAGTATATTTTCAACATTTTCCTTTGTACAATTGCTCTCAGTCTTTGATACGACTTTTCCGGTTATATCAAGCGTATCTGTTGTCATGCCAAGCTGAAACTCTGCTTCATATTCCTTATCGGTATCCGGCAGAAGTGACAGCGCCTTCGCCGCCCTTCCAATAAGTATGGGCAGAACACCTGTCGCCATAGGGTCAAGAGTACCGCTGTGACCTATTTTCTTTTCACGAAGTATTCCCCTCGCCACGGCAACTACATCAAACGATGTAAAATCCTTTTCCTTGTTTATTACAATTACACCGTTCATACATTATCTCCAAGTATTTTTCTGCATACCGCAAGCATTTCACTTTTAGCCGCTTCCATAGGCTTATGTATGCTGCACCCGGCAGCAGCCCTGTGTCCTCCGCCGCCGAAATGTCCGCATATCTCCGAAGCATCCACATCCTCCGATGCTCGTACAGAAAAACGGTATTCTCCGCCCGGCTTTTCCTTCATAGTAATGCCTATCTTTACGCCCTCTATCTGTCTTGGGATAGAGGGTATCCCGTCAAGGTCGCATTCCTGCGCGCCGGACTTTTGTAGCATTTCCGCTGTCACAGCCACAAATGCTATTCTATCCTCACAATAAAACTCAAGGGTATCAAGAACCATTTTTTCCAGACTTATCTTGCTTTTGGATTTATTGTCAAACATCATGTAACAGATATATCCGCTGTCCGCACCCTTTTCCAAAAGGTCGGCGGCGGTTCTGTGAGTATCCGGACTGACACTTGAATATTTGAAGCAGCCTGTATCCGTACATATGCCGGTAAATACAGCGTTTGCAATATCCTTGTTTATTTCAATCTTCATCTCATCCAGAAGATACTTTATTATTTCTGCACAGGAAGACACTTTACCGTCCACATAGCCGTATTTCGCATAGCCTGTATTTGAACAGTGATGATCTATACACAAATCAACACTGTCTCTATATTCAGACGCTTTTCCGCTTAGCAGACTGCTTGAGGCAAGATCGACCGAAATAATGAACTCCGGTTCAAAGCCCTCATTCGGAACAAGCTCTGTAAAATATCCGTAAATACCCGGTATAGGATCTCCGCAGAGAGTATCCGCCTTTTTGCCTATGCTTCTGAGCGCCATACAAAGCGCATAACCGCTCCCGACAGCGTCTCCGTCAGGAGATTTGTGCATAAGTATCAGATATCTGTCATGTTCCCAAAGGAACTCAGCCGCCTGTTCAAGTGTAATATTTTTCATTTTTGTCCTTTCCCCTCACTTAAAGTGAGCTGTCTGTGCTGTCTTCCTCCGGCAGATCTATATCCATAAGAATGCGTGAAATATTCGCACTATACTCAATAGAATCGGTAGCCTCAAACGCAAGCACCGGCGCATATCTCAGCTTCAGTCTTGTGCCAAGCTCACGGCGTATGAAGCCCTGCGCATTTTTCAGTGCAGCGGCAGCCTTTTTTGCCGTATCAAGACCGTTCATCGAACTAATATAAACTCTGCAAAAGGAAAGATCATGAGCCATATCGCACCTTACGATACTAAGAATACCGTCATGCACTCTCGGATCCTTCATTTCTCTGATAATTGCCGACAATTCTCTCTGTATATCCTCGGACATTCTGTCCGCTCTGTGATTCGCCATATTATTCTCCTTTTCAGGTCAGGTTATTCTTAAGGGAAACACTGAATAAATAACATTTTATAGTTTTGAAGTAAGCCGGAGGCGGCTGTACGTGGGGCTTCGTCCACACCCCAAACGCCGATTAATGAATTAATCAATGTTTCCTTAAGGTTTTTATCTTTCTGTAATAATCATTTGTATTAAGCTCCGATCCGCTCATCAGACGGTTTGCCGCAAAATCACATACATAAATATTGCGCCCGTCAATAACAACAGCTCCGCCCTCGCTTGTATCCATCCATTCTCCGCCGACACCGCCAATAACAAGAAAGCCTAAATATGCTCCTGCCTTTGCAGCAATATTATTATTCTTATCAAAAAGGTTCTCGTTTATTATGCCGCGGCTGAGGGCATCCATAACCTCCTCATAGATCTCGACAGATTTTTCCCTTTCGTCAAGACTGATACCGAAATTTCTTCTTACAAAATCTATGAAATCAAGTGCATTTCCAAGCATCACCAGCTCATATGTCACAAGGTCAGTATCACCATTGCGGATAAGGTCATACTGCTTCTGATAATACTCTTCAAGCACCGGTATACTGCTTTTATAGCTGAATCCTCTGCCGCATTCACTTTCAAGTCTTTTCACAGACACCACTCCCCCTTAATCAATTTGGAATGTGGAAAGTGGAAGGTGGAATTATTTTATTTTCCACGGGTTTATCAGAAAAAGATAAGATTCCATATTTCCACATCTTCCAAATAATAATTCCAGTTTAAAAATAACTTCTGTCTTTGATATTATAACACATTTTTTAGCCATTAACAAGACCCGGACTGTTCAATTTAGGTGTATTATATTCACTAAACGATATAACACTGAATCCTTGTCATAAAAATATTTTATCCTGACTTCTGTCTTTATAAATACCAACATCTGCTGCAAGCCCCTCACAATCATTAAACTGTGGGGGGCTTGAAACAAATAATTTATTTTACTGTCAGGTTGAAGTCCTTGGATACAACTTCACCTTCGCCGTACTTATCCTTGACATTTATTCGTACATTGTAAGTTCCGGCAGCAGTCGGCTTGAATGTTACGGAATCATACTTAGTATAAGCAGAACCGCTTGAAGTCACATATGCCTTTGTCCATGAACTGTCTGTAGATTTTTTGTAATAGTAAGCGTACTTGTAGGGGCTTGTACCGCCTGTAGCCTTACCAGTCAGAGTTACTGTTGTATTTTTCGATACGGTTGTTGCACTTATCGTTGAACCGTTTTTAAGTGCAGCCGTTACTTTTACTGTAAATTCCTTGGACACCATTGTACCTGTGCCGTTATTATCTTTTACGTTTATCCTTACACTGTATGTTCCGGCTGTGGTCGGTTTGAAGGTCATCTCAGTATTCTTTGTGTACGCATAGCCTGCCGGAGTCGTATACGCTCTCGTCCATGCGCTGTCTGTTGAATTCTTGTAGTAGTATGCAAACTTGTACGGCTCTGTACCGCCGGAAGCCTTGCCTGTCATTGTTACCTTTGTACCGAGTGAAACGCTTGTTGCACTGACAGCAGAATTGTTAGCCAGAGCAGCAGCTTTTACCTTAACCGTAAACTCCTTTGATACCGCAATTCCCTTGTCATCCGACGCATTTATCCTTACAGTGTAGGTGCCTGCTGACGTCGGCCTGAAGGAAACCGATGTATTCTTTGTATAGGCCAATCCGCTTGCGGTTACATACGCCTTTGTCCATTTGCTGTCCGTTGATTTCTTGTAGTAGTAAGCAAATTTATAGTTACCTGTGCCGCCTTCTGCCTTGCCTGTCATGGTTACATCCGTATTAGCAGTAACGCTTGTTGCGCTTACGGAAGATTTATTGACAAGCGGAGAGGTAACATTGACTGTGAAATCCTTCAGAACAACCTTTTTCTCACTATCCCTGACTTTTATCTGTATGATATATTTACCCTCAGATGCCGGTGTGAAGATCGTTTTATCCGTAGTGCTGTAGCCTGTTATTTTTGTCCATGTATCGTCTTTGGAATTTTTGTAGTAAAATACGTAATCATACGGTCCTACTCCGCCTTTTGCTTTCGCTGTCAGGGTTATAGGAGTATTCACCTCGGCAGTTAATGTACTTACTGTTGATTCATTTGTAAGTTCTGCCGGAGAGGTTGAAACAAATTTAATTTCATTTCTGTTTGCATAAATTTCAGCTTTTGAACCTGTCTTGCCGTAAATTGTAAAATCGGGGATCTTTTCAAAACTTGAGCTGTCTTTTCTCCTATATCCGAAAGCTCTGGTATCGATCATCCACACACTGTCCGGAATAGTGACACTTGTAAATCCGCAGCCTAAGAACGCATTATCCCATATATATTTAACACCATCAGGAATGGTAATATCCGTAAGACTTGTACAATCGCTGAAAGCACCCTTATCGATAACTGTAACACCGTCAGGTATATTTACTTTTTTCAGGCTGCTGCATCCTAAAAAAAGACAATATTCGATTTTTGTTACTTTATTTGAAATTTTAACACTTTCCAGACTTGTGCATTTACTAAACGCATATTCTCCGACACTTTCCACACTGTCGGGAATTGTCAACTTTTTAATACACGGACATTTGTTGAAGGCATATTCTCCTATTTCCGTCATACCGTCAGGAATGCTCACACTGGTAAGAGCTTTACAATTACTAAAGACATTCATTCCGAGACTTTTGACTCCATTCGGGATAACAACGCTTTTAATGGTTTCATTATTTGAAAATACAGCATCGCTTATTCCTTTAATTCCGCTTGGTATAGTTATTTCTGTACTTTCTCCGCAATAGCCATACAATACGCTTTCAACAATGATAAATCCGTTGCTGTCAGCAAGACCATCACATTCATAAAAAGCACCGCCTCTTATTTCAGCTGACTTGTTAGGTATATTAATACTTTCAAGACGATAAGCAGCGTCAAAAGCATATGGTTCAATAAGCGAAACGCTTTTCGGTATAGTAACACTCCTAAGCTCTGTACAAGAAGCAAAAGCCCATCTGCCTATACTTTTCACGCCTTCCGGAATTACAACGCTTTTGATATCACGATTTGATTCAAATGCCCAACTGCCAATACGTGTAACAGCTTTCGGAACAGTAACACTGCTTTCTTTCCCAAAATAGTCATACAGCACGCCTTTTACAACACTGAAACCGTTACTGTCGGCAAGACCTTCACAGCTTGCGAACGCTTGTTCTTTGATCTCAGTCACACTGTCCGGAATA
>CACXDE010000132.1 GCA_902766305.1 uncultured Ruminococcus sp.
ACTATCGTCTTCTGTTTCATCCGCTGAGCTGTCTGATTCTTCTGCTGCGCTTTCCTGTGTTTCGTCTATGAACGTATAGTTTTCCAACTCCGGCAGATCTTCTATCGTCTCCGGTGAATAAATACCGGGTCTTGGTTCGCCGTCATCGAGAATATGGGCATACAGATACCTTGCCCATCTTTCGCATCCGTCATAATTCAGGTGCATACCCATCTCGTCCGGGTCAGCGCAGTAGTCCGCTATCAATGCTCCTTCATCATCACAGACAGCAGGAGTGATATCTATAAAATGATATCCTCTTTCGTCACATACCTTTTTAAGCTCAGCGTTAAATTCAGTAACAAGCTTATTATTAAGATTATCCTTCTCAACACTTTTGAGCATAGGAGTTACACCCTGTATGTATATATCTACATAGCCTGCTCTTTGGAGTATCCTGTCTGAAAGCTGTTTCATAGCCGTCACAGCCTGTTCTACTCCCCATGTGCCGATATCGTTCATTCCGAACATAATTATAATTTTGGTTTTTTCAGAAAGCTTAACGCCGGCGTCAACAGTCACCTTTTTTCCCTTCCACAAAGGATGTACGTTGTTAGGGTCATTTATATCCCAGAGGGCGCTGTCATATCCCAGGCTTGAAGCCGCCAGAAATTCAGCATCGCCGAAGCATCCGTAAAAATCACTGTAGCTTGACAGTGCAACTGTAACGCTGTCGCCGACAAAAAGAACATCATCAAACCATTCCGGCTCTACCATATTCTCCGACGTGAATACTATCCCGTCCTGCTTATCACGCCATTCCTTAAGACGTTTTTCTTTTTCCAGTCTTTCCTTTTCGAGTCTTTCTTTTTCTGCCTTTTCCTGCTGTTTGCGCTTTTGTTCTTCTGCCTTCTTTTTTTCTTCTATCTGCTTTTGATCTGTAACAGGCTCAGCCGAAGCTTTCTTTATATTTTCAGTTTTGGATGTCACAGCGGAAGCATTTTCCGCCTTTGCCTTTTCCGGTGCTGCTGCACTGCTTTCGGATACGGCTGAGGTATCGTTCCATCCCATCGAAGCACGGCCGGCAAAAAAGCCGGCACACATTGAAACAGCAACTACCGCCGCTGTTATCGTTACAGGTATTCTTTTTTTCAGTAAATCCATTCTTTATGTTTCCCCTTTTTTTGACACAAGTTACTTTACTGATATATTTTACCCTTTTACTTGCCATATGTCAACACCTTATAAAATATTACATCAACAGAAAATACAAGCATTTTTTCCCGATTTTATGTTGCTTATGTTTGTTAACTGCACAGTAAAAAGGGCTGCACAAAGGGGAAAGTGCAGTCCTTATGGGAAAGATATATAGTTTAGTTATAAGCAATAGTATGTCAAAATAGACCATTTATATCAACTCTTCTATTTGACATTCATAATATATCACATATTTTTACTCATGTCAATAATACTATCATGCGTGTTCGTATTTTAGTATGATTATTTCATTTTATCGTACACTCTGCTGAAGCTAACGCAATACATTCCGATATAAATGCAGTTCACTCCAATCATTACAAAAATATAAAATTTGTCAAAAAACCGCAGCCGTATAACTGATAAAAACTAAACAAAAACCTTAATGATATTTTATCAAAAATGATATAAAATTGCCGTTTAACATAAAAAAACGTCTAAATAATGGTATTATTGTATTATTATCAATATAAACCATCTTAAAAAAATATTTTTCAGCTTGAAAAAAACGCCCCCGGCACAGCAGCCGGAAGCGTTTCATCATCATACCGATATCGTTGATACCGGCTTATCCTCATATATTCTCTCAATTGCCTCTGCAAATACAGGAGCAACAGGAAGTGTAGTAAACTTATCCAGATATTTATCCTGGGGTACAGAAATGGTATCGAGAAGGACAACCTCTTTGAGAACGCTGTTCTTTATTCTCTCAATAGCAGGACCGGAAAGTACAGCATGTGTAGCGCCGGCATAAACCTCAGTTGCGCCGCCTCTTTCAATACAAGCCTGTGCAGCATTGCAGAGAGTGCCTGCTGTATCTATCATATCATCGACGAGAATGACCTTCTTATCCTTTACATCTCCGATAATGCTCATTACCTCGCAGACGTTAGCCTTTGGTCTGCGTTTGTCGATAATAGCAATAGTGCATCCAAGACGGGTAGCAAAGTTTCTTGCTCTTGTAACAGAACCAAGATCAGGAGAAACAACTACATAATCATCAGGACTGCCGCCGATTTTCTTCTTGAAATAATTAGCAAGGATAGGCGCACCTACAAGATGATCGACAGGAATGTTGAAGAATCCCTGTATCTGAGCAGCATGAAGATCCATAGTAAGAACTCTGTCTGCACCGGCGCTGGTTATAAGATCGGCAACGAGCTTGGCTGAAATCGGATCTCTTGCCTTTGCCTTTCTGTCCTGACGGGCATAACCGAAATACGGAATAACTGCTGTTATTCTTGCAGCAGATGCACGTTTCATAGCGTCTATCATGATAAGGAGTTCCATAATGTTATCGTTTACCGGCGCACAGGTAGACTGAACAATAAAGCATTCAGAACCTCTGACCGACTCATGAAGAGAAACTGCTATTTCTCCGTCGCTGAAACAGGTAACCTCAGACTTGCCTACCGGAATCCCAAGAGAATCTGCTATCTGCTTTGCTACAGCCTTGTTGGAATTACAGGTAAAGATCTTAATGTCCTTGCCGTGAAAATTCATTTTATTTTTCCCCCAATATGAAATTTGACTTTCGTCCGTCTGTCACGAACACTTCTTCCACTACTATTTTAATACTACCAGTCTGAAAAATCAAGTTTTTATCGAATAAAGAATCCTTTTAAGGGATTTTTGGTTTATATATGCAAATTGATAAAAATCGAAGAATATTATAATCAATTATGCACAAAGAGCCGTCATCCATTTTTTTCCTTTAATACCTCAAATATCCTTTTATCAAATAACTTGATTTTTCAGTGTAACGTTGGAAATAACATTTCCCTGCCCTATCTTACAGCTGTCGATAAGTGCGGCAGGACCCATTTCGCAAAAAGAGCCTATATCAGTTTCTCCCTTGATAACAGTTGACGGCAGTATTACCGTATTCGCCGCAATAGTAACATCTCTGCCAATCATAACTCCGTCTGTGCATGGAATGATGACGCCGTTTTTCATATGCTTTCTGAGAATGCGCATTCTTGCTATTTCATTCAGCTGAGCAAGCTGTATACAGTCGTTTGCCCCAAGAACGGAATCCGCATTTTTTGCCTTGTATGCCATAACGGCATTTCCGCCGTTTTTGATTATCTCTATCGTATCGGTAAGATAGTATTCTCCTGTCTTTTCGCTTTTTTTCAGCTTTCCCAGCGCGTCAATAAGCGTATCAGTATCAAACCAGTAAGCGCCGGAATTTACTTCTTTTATTTTTCTTATCTCATCCGTAGCTTCCTTTTCCTCAACTATTGCCTTTAGCGTACTAAGATGGAAAAATTCCTCTGCGTCAGTTTCATAAACTATACGTCCGTAACCGGAAGGATCGTCAACCTCAGCGGAAATAACGGTACAGCCCCTGTTATCGGTGTAATTTCTCGGCGCTTCCCAGTCGAAAACCTCCGGGTCTATCTCGCCCGTCTGGTTCTGTACAATATAGGCATTGCGTATCGTTTCAACTCCGATAAAAGGCGCATCACCGTTGAGTATCAGAACATCGCTCCCTCTGTGTTTTTCAAGGAAGGGTACTGCCATCATTACAGCATGACCAGTGCCAAGTCTTTCGGGCTGGAAAACTGTCTCAACCTCAAATGGAAGTGTTTTCAGATATTCCTCAACATACTCTCTCTTACTGCCCGTGACAACACATATATCCTTTATTCCCGCCATTCGTACTGCATCAATGACCCATTTTATCATAGGCTGGAACATTACCTCGCTTAGTACCTTCGGGCGGTTTGATTTCATTCTTTTTCCCTCGCCGCCGGCAAGGATTATTGCGCTTGTATTTTTCATA
>CACXDE010000133.1 GCA_902766305.1 uncultured Ruminococcus sp.
ATCCCACGGCTGACCGCTGCCGATATACTCGTTGAGTACGAGGGGCTGATACTGTGTAAGAACACCAACTGCATCAATACCTGAGTTTACACAGTTTGAAAGCGGAAAGTCAATAATACGGTACTTGCCGCCGAATGGTACAGCGGGCTTTGCTAATTTCTGAGTAAGAACACCCAGTCTGCTTCCCTGACCGCCGGCAAGCAGCATAGCAACAACTTCCTGTTTTGGATACATTTCGTATTCCTCCTTATTTATTTAATAATGTTGATCGCTATATAAATCAAAGGACGGAAAATCAGCTGCCTTATCCTAAAAAGATCAGTCTGCTGTCTCCTCGGAAGAATCCTCATCCTTTTTCTTATCAGATTTTTCAGCAGCTTTCTTAGCTGCTTCTTTTTCAGCCTTCTCAGCTGCTTTCTTTGCCTTTTCAGCCTCCTCGGCTGCTTTTCTTGCTTCTTCCTCAGCCTTCTTTTTTGCAAGAGCTATTCTTGCGAGGGCTGCCTCTGTCTTCTTTACAAGTGTCTTCTCTTCTCCAAGAGCATCAGATACAGTCTTTGCTATTCTCTTTGGTCTCTTGCGTGTACACTTGAAGTACATTACAGACGTCGGCGGAAGAGTAAGCTTCAGTGACTGTTCAAAACCGTGCATCGGTACCCTGTCGGAAATAATAGCACTTCCGTTTGTTATACCAGCACCGCCAAATTCAGGTCTGTCAGTATTGAACACTTCACAGTATGTTCCGTCAAACGGAACACCCATTCTGTAATCCTCTCTCAGCATTGGCTGGAAGTTGCAGACAACGATTATCTCATCGCCCTTCTTATCAATTCTTCTGAAACCGATAACCGACTGGGTATAGTCGTCATTTGATATCCACTGGAAGCCTTCCCATGAATAGTCTACTTCCCAGAACGGAGAATTATCAAGATAGAAGTGGTTCATCTGTCTGAAAAATTCCTTTATCTGCTGATGCGCCGGGTACTCAAGCAGCAGCCAGTCAAGCTCTGTTGCATAATCCCATTCCTTGAACTGTCCAAGCTCTGTACCCATGAAGGTAAGCTTCTTTCCGGGATGAGCCATCATATACGCAACAAACGTCCTGTCGCCGGCGAACTTCTGTTCATAGTTTCCTGGCATTTTATTGATAAGAGAAGCTTTACCGTAAACAACCTCATCATGAGATATCGGAAGAATAAAGTTCTCTGAAAAAGCATAGAAGAAGGAGAATGTAAGGTTATCATGATTGAATGGTCTGTAGAGAGGATCAAGGGAAATATAGTGCAGCATATCATTCATCCAGCCCATATTCCACTTATAGTTAAAGCCCAGACCGCCCATATATGTAGGTCTTGAAACCATCGGCCATGACGTAGATTCCTCAGCTATCATAAGTACATCCGGATAGAACTTGAAAGCCGCCTCATTGAGCTTCTGGAGGAAGGCAACAGCTTCAAGATTTTCCTTACCGCCGAACTTATTGGCTACCCATTCACCGTCACGTCTGCTGTAATCGAGATAAAGCATAGAAGCAACAGCGTCAACACGGATACCGTCAATATGATAGTAATCCATCCAGAATATTGCGCTTGATACGAGGAAGCTGACAACCTCATTTCTGCCGTAGTCAAACACCAGTGTACCCCAGTCCTTGTGTTCGCCCTTTCTCCAGTCAGCATACTCATAGCAGGGTGTACCGTCAAATCTTGCAAGACCAAAAGCGTCTCTCGGAAAATGAGCCGGAACCCAGTCCATGATAACGTAAATACCTGCCTGGTGGCACTTATCAACAAATTCCATAAAATCAAAAGGACTGCCGTATCTTGATGTAACTGCATAATAGCCTGTTACCTGATAGCCCCACGAAGCATCGAAGGGATATTCTGTAAGCGGCATCATCTCAACATGAGTATAACCCATCTCTTTAAGATAGGGTATCAGCTCATCAGCAAGCTTGCTGTAAGAGAAGTGATTGCCGTCCTTATATTTTCTCCATGAACCCGCGTGCATCTCGTATATATTCATAGGACTGCTGTATGATTCATGCTCATGCTTATACTCAGGCCAGCTCTGGTCATGCCATTCAAAGCCGTCTATATCAACATAGACAGACGCATTGTTAGGTCTGGTCTCAAAATGATAAGCATAAGGATCCGACTTCATTATACATGAACCGTCGTATGTTTCGATACTGTACTTATAAACAGAATAAGGTGCAACTATATCTGCTATAAAGCATTCCCAGACACCGCCGTCAGTTGTATGTATCATTGGGTGAGCATTTCTGTCCCAGTTATTGAAATTACCCACTACGGAAACAGATTTTGCATTCGGCGCCCAGACACGGAACATAATGCCGTCCTTGCCGAGTCTGTTTTCCTTATGCGCACCCATATAGAGGTATGCACGGAAATGTTCTCCGCTGTGAAACAAATACTCATCCAGCTCACGCTTATTATCGTTATTGCCAAGCTGCATATAAACAACTCCTTTATTACCATATACTGTATTATTACTTACTATAATACATTAATTTTAAATAAATTTCAAGTGCTTTTTGCATACTTTTTATATATTTTAATTATATTTTTTCATAAGGCAATAAATTGTTGAATTATAAGTTCCAAGCGGCATTTTTTTACATTTTTTGGCAGTTTTTCACCGACTTTAAGTTGTAAGTTGTAAGTCATAAGCTCTGAACATTATGAGTGTGGAGTTGATAAGCTCAGAGTCAGGAGTGCAGAGCTCAGAGCATGACATTTCAAACTTTTTTATTCTGTTGTCATTTTAAAGCTTCTCCCACTGTCATTCTGAGGAGCGATCCTGTTGTTCAAAGTTGTGCCGCTTTTTAACTTGCCGGTAATGATGCACTTTGATATTTTCAAAAACAAAGCGACGAAGAATCTTTGCTGTTACGCTGAATTTGTGGTCAAGATTCCTCACTGCGTTCTGAATGAAAGTTTAATATTAACTTACAACTTCCGACTAACAACTGTAAAAAAAAGACGCCCTGCCATA
Source organism: uncultured Ruminococcus sp. (assembly GCA_902766305.1). GTDB lineage: Bacteria > Bacillota > Clostridia > Oscillospirales > Acutalibacteraceae > UBA1213. Next base: position 3,016 of record CACXDE010000133.1, read on the forward strand.
GCAAGACGTCCTTTTCGGAGTATATCAGACTAAGAAATAGTAAATATTATCTACTAAAATTAATCCTCAAAACTTTTAAGTATATTTGTTTCTTTTCTCTTCTTTGCGATAACAACCGCAATAAGCGCTGATGAAAGTGCAAGGAATGCACCTGCAATAGCTATAAACGGAAGTGTATCATTTGTAGAACCCGGAACCTCGCTGCTTTCAGCAGTATTGACTGTCTTAGAAACAGCGTCAGGGGTTTTTACTGTACCCTTTGCAATATCGGTAAGCGCATCATCATTGACATTAGCTGTCTTAAGGATGTACTTCTGATCGTTTGCTTTCTTCTCCTCAGCCTTCTTGACTGTTTCGATCTTTTCTATTGTCGAAACGTCAGCAACACCTGTCTCCTTAAGCTCGTTATCCTTCTGGAACTCTGTTACAGATTCCTCAAGACTTGGTGTATATACGCCGTTTGTCTTGCCGTCATAATAATTGAGCTTAGCAAGGTCCTCCTGAAGCTCTGAAACATCAGAACCTGTATATCCAACCTTAAGGTTTGCATACTCTGCTGATCTCGGAGCATTGTCAGAATAAAGAAGCTTAAGCATATCCGGAGTCATCATTTCGGATTCTTCAAAACCGGCTTCCTTCTGATAATCATGTACGGCTGCAAGAACCTCATCATCAAATACATTGCCCTTTGAAGAAGCAAGATATCTCAGCTGTGCAAGTCTTGCGATCATCTTTGCTGTATCATCGCTGCTCATGCCGTAAACAATACATCCGACATTTTTGTTATGTACAGCGTCTGTCTTGAACATTTTCAGAAGTGTTGTAACATCTGCATTGCCTGTAGTGTCAAGCTTATTATCCTTCTGGAAAAGCTTAACTGCCTGCTTTGTACTTTTGCCGAAGTGACCGTTCACCTCACCTGTGAAGTACTCAAGCTCCTTAAGTCTTGACTGCATAGCAGATATCTGACCATATGCTACCTCGTCATAATCTCCGAAAATCAGATTGCTGAACATTGAAACTGCATCCTTGGATTCAAGAATCTTCAAAGTCTTTTCATCAACAGTACCAGTTGCCTCAAGACCGTTCATCTCCTGGAAGTGCATTACAGCATAGATAGTATCCTCATCAAAGCTGCCGTCAGCAGGTGTATTTATGTAACCAAGCTCATACAGCTTCTTCTGTGTTCTTGCCACATAGTTGCTGTCGCCGTAATCCTGATCGCCGTACTGGGCAACGATCTTATTTTCAGGCTCTTCCTTGACAGGCTCTGCCGGTTTGACAAGCTCTGTCTTTTTAGGCTCATCTGCCTTTGAAACTTCAACAACAGATTCTTCCTGTACGGAGCTTTCTTCTACAGAAGATTCCTCAACAGATACTTCCTGAACGGGTAATTCGGATGTTTCTTCAACAACCTCAGAAGATTCCTCCTCAGAGCTTTCCTCAACAGATACCTCTTCAACTGTCTCTACAGATTCTTCCTGACTTTCTTCCTCGTAGTTATATTCTTCCTCAGATTCCTCTTCAGAAGACTCCTCCTGTGAGCTTTCTTCAGACTCTTCCTCAGATGATTCCTCCTCAGAAGCTTCTTCCTCAG
>CACXDE010000134.1 GCA_902766305.1 uncultured Ruminococcus sp.
GCAGGGTTAAGGAAAGGGGATTTCAAAAGGGGGAAACCTTAAGGGGCGGCAGCCCCTTGTGGTTTCCACCTTTTGTTACCAACTAACGTAAACTATAAAGTCCGGATAGAAGAATAAAGCTAAAAGTTACAATTCAGGGTCCAGCGTCACGCTGGTCACGCTGCATTTATTTTACTGTCGATGTAAACTGCTTTACGGATGTGATACCCTTTGAATCCTTTACTGTTATCCTTATGTCGTAGCTTCCTGATGCTGTGGGCTTCAGCCTTGCAGTATTGACAGAGGAAAATCCGTCTCCTAAGGTTTTCCAGTTGGTATTGGATGTACGCTTGAACTGGAATTTATACTGATAAGGAGCCGTTCCTCCAACAGCCTTTCCGATCATTGGTACAGCTGAACCAAGCTTTAAATCAGACCTCTGCAATACAGATACATTGGTAAGATCAAGCTTGTCAACTACCTTTACAGTAAACTGGAGCGTAGATTTTGTTTTATTGCCGTCCATTACAATAACCTTTACATCATAATCAGCCGCAGCAGAAGGTGTAAACGAGACACTTGAATCAGTACCGTATTCTGTTCCGAGAACCTTCCATGACGTATTTGATGATCTCTTGAAATAATATGCATATTTATAATTTCCGGCACCGCCCTTTGCAGATGCGGCAACCCTTATCTTATCCCCTGTCTGGGCAATAGTACTGCTTATTGTAGATGTATTTACAAGCTTCTCTGTAACAGTAACAGTACAGGTTGATTTCTTTCCGTTTGCTGAAACTGCAGTAATTACAGCCTTTCCTACTGAAACAGCCTTAACAGTACCATTTTTTACAGCAGCTACAGAAGAGTCGCTCGTTTTCCATTTTATAGTCTGGTCTGTAGTGTCTGACGGATCAAAAGTAACATTAAGCGCATACGATTTGCCCTTTTCCAATGACAAAGAAGACTTGCTGAGCTTTATAGATGCTGCTTCCTTTACAGCAATGAAATTCAGGTTATTATCCTTTGCGTAGGTTTCAGCACAACTGCCGGCATATCCATATATTGTTTCAAGTGATGAGCATCCTTTAAATACATTTTCACCAATAGAGGTAACGCCTGACGGTATCACAACAGACTTGAGTGAAGTGCAGTACTGGAAAACATTATCTTTAATAGAAACAAGACCGGACGGAAGAATAACTTCTGACAAAGAACGGCAATTTGCAAAACAAAAATCAGGCAATTCCGTTACCTTTGTATTTTTTATGTCTACCTTTTCAAGCAAGTCACAAGCTCCAAAGGCAGCTTCTCCGACTTTTTCAATTGATGACGGAATAGAAACCGTTTTCAATTTTTTATTGTAATAGAAAGAATAACCCCTTAATTCCTTCATAGCCGAAGGAACTACAGCATTTTCCATTCCCTGTGCGAACAAGACAGATTTTTCTACATCATCATATATAAGCGTTCCGGACGCTTTGAAGCGTGAACTTTTGGATGTCACTTTTTTCAGTTCCTGACAGTCGTTAAATGCAAATTCTCCTATAGCTTCAATTGAAGCCGGAAGATTAATCTCCTCAAGACTGTGAGAGGAAACAAATGCAGAATCACCAATAAATTTTAAACCTTCCGGAAGATTTACTTTTTTGACATCAGTATTAGAAGTAAGATATGACCCTACTCCAGATACTTTTACGCCTGCCGCATCAGAAACAACTGTCAGCTCTTCCGGCATAGTTTCGTCATCATAAAGGTAAGCCTCATAGCCTTTATATGTTGAATTGTATCTTGTTGAAAACAAACAGCTTCTTTTAGTAATATTATAGGATCTCGGAGCGGTTCCGCCGTATCCGGCTTCAACCTCATAATAATTTACGCCGTCTGTGACCATTGCGTTCATGTGTCCGACAAATGAGTTTTTATCCTCTTTCCTTGACCACGCACGAAGACCGATCTTTTTTGCCATGGTAATAATTCCATCAGTTGAAGCCCAGCAATCACCGCCGCCATATAAAATCATGGATTCAATGCTCTGATAATGGTAATCATAATTATAACCGGCAACAAAGGCAGCTATCTTATCGATTTTCTGCTCAGTTGTCATGGATGAAGTGATATTGTTCGCAATATAATCATCCATAACCTTATTAGCCTAAGCAATCCTGTATTCCAACGAAGAAACCTTTACCTCAAAAGTCTGGGAATCAGCTGTTACAGTAATAGTTGAGTTACCAGCTTCATATCTGTACATTATATTAGTAAAGTCTGTAACATTATTTATATCTACAGGGGAATATGAAGTAAATGAGCCGCTCTTAGATACACGATAATAATTTTTATGAAGTGTTACAAGTCCTTTTTCGCTTACGTCAAATTTACTGCTGTTACTCTTATATGTAACCTTTGACGCACCTGTGACTTTAAGCTGAAATTCCATAGGAAAGCCGTCCTCCATCTGTACAGGACTTTCCTCGCCATAAGCAATAAAGCTTGTTGACGGAA
>CACXDE010000135.1 GCA_902766305.1 uncultured Ruminococcus sp.
CGTGATTCATAAAAGCAACAGTTTTAAAGAAAGTAGTGCAAGACTGGTGCGGGAGTGCCGGCTCGGCACTGGCACGCCGGAAAAAATAATTTCATAGTTGAAGGTTCATCCTTTATGTGGTAAAATAAGTATCAGAGAATACACTGAACCAAGCATTCTGCTAAATGTCAAAAGAAAGGATGATCTTTATGAAACTGAACGGTCTGAGCACCGATGAAGCCGAAAAAAGCCGCCTTGAACACGGCAGCAACGATCTGACACAGATACCGCCCGAACCACTATGGAAAAAATTCCTGAAAGGCTTTGCCGACCCTATGATAATCATACTGCTTGCGGCTCTTGCAATACAGGCTGTACTCTTCTTTATGGGAAAGGCAGACTGGTATGAACCTGTCGGTGTACTTGTCGCTATTCTTATCGCAAACGGCGTATCATCAATAAGCCAGCATAAACAGGAGGGCAAGGCCTCCGCGCTTAAGGCTGAGGAAGAAGCAAAGGAAACCGCTAAGGTAATGCGTGACGGTCAGCTGAAAGAAATACATATCGGTGAATTGGTTGTCGGAGATATTGTTTATCTGCAATCGGGAGATAAAATTGCTGCTGACGGCGAGATGGTCGAGGGCTGCATAAAGGTAGATCAGGCAGCTCTTAACGGCGAAACCGAGGAAGCAGAAAAAATGTCCTCTGACGGCAGCGAATATGATATCAAAGACCTTCTTAATAAAAACTATGTCTACAGAGGAACAGTAGTATGCTCTGAAGAAGGTTATATGCAGGTCAAGGTAGTCGGCGACAAGACTATGTTCGGACAGCTTGCTCTTGAGGTTCAGGAGGAAACAAGGGCTACTCCTCTACAGATGAAGCTCGCAAAGCTTGCAAAACAGATATCAGTTTTCGGATATGTAGGCGCTGCGCTTATCATTGTTGCTGTCATAGCAAAAACGATTATCCTCGGACAGTCTCCGGCTGATGTATGGGGATGGGTGCAGCTTCTGATAAACGCTGTTACAGTTGCTATTACGGTTATAGTATGCGCCGTTCCGGAAGGTCTGCCTATGCTTACCTCGGTTCTTCTGTCATTCCAGAGTATAAAAATGGCAAAGGATAATGTACTTGTCCGCAACATAAATGGTCTTGAAACAGCCGGAAGTCTGAGCATACTGTTCACTGACAAAACAGGTACGATAACCGAAGGAAAGCTTTCTGTTACAGAAGTCACTACAGGAAATGTCCGTTCATTCAACTCCCTTGAAGAGATACCCTCTAAGCTGCGTCTTGATATACTTACAGGTATAGGTGTGAACAACTCCTCGACTGTCTCCGACGGCTCTGTTATCGGCGGAAACAGTACCGACAGGGCGCTTATGGCGTTCATAGATAAAGACCAGTATTATGACAAGCTCCCGAAAGAGGATGTCAAGGACTTCAATCCCTTTGATTCATCAAAGAAATATTCAAGCCTTACAGTAAAAAGAGAAAGCGGATCTGTAACATACATAAAGGGCGCACCTGAAAGAATACTGATACGCTGCAAGAAATATCTGGACGAACATGGAAAAGAAAAAGAGCTTGTAGAAAAGAATTATCTTACAACCTATGTGAACGGTCAGGCAGCTAAATCCATGCGTCTGCTTGCCGTTGCAAAGGCTGACGGTGAGGACGGTGACGGAGACCTTACTCTTATCTGCATACTCAGCATTCGTGACAATGTTAGAAAAGAAGCCGCCGACGCTATACGTGAAGTTAAATCAGCCGGTATACAGGTCGTTATGATAACAGGCGACAGAAAGGAAACTGCTGTTGCTATTGCTAAGGATGCCGGACTGCTTACTTCACATGACGAAGTAGCACTGACATCCGCCGAGCTTGGAGAGCTTAGCGATGATGAAGTAAAAGAGGTTCTTCCGAAGCTGCGTGTAGTTGCAAGAGCCTTGCCTACAGATAAGAGCCGCCTTGTGCGTATTGCTCAGGAGATGGATCAGGTAGTCGGAATGACTGGCGACGGTGTAAACGACTCCCCGGCTCTTAAAAAGGCTGATGTCGGCTTTGCTATGGGAAGCGGTACAGAGGTTGCTAAGGCTGCCGGAGATATCACTATTCTTGACGACAACTTCCTGTCAATAAAAAAGGCTATTCTTTACGGCAGAACAATGTTCAAGACAATAAGAAAGTTCCTTGTGTTCCAGCTTAC
>CACXDE010000136.1 GCA_902766305.1 uncultured Ruminococcus sp.
AAGAAGTGCCTGGTTGAACGCCTTGTTAAGTGTAAGACGGCTGATATGTCTTACTGTATCAACACGGAATGCGTCAACACCCATATTGATATAATTCGTATAAGCATCAACAAGATAATTATAAACTATAGGATTCTCAGTGTTAAGGTCAACACAGTCGCCTGCGATCTGAGCTATCTGGCAGGTATAATCATCCCAGTTGAATGTACCATGATGGTGATAGATGTTGTTAACATCATGGTTCTGTCCGTCAGTATTCTTCATAAGAGCGAGTCTTGCCTGATACTGAGCGTCAGGATTGAGACTGAAATAATTGCTCGGAAGAGCAGTGTTGGATGCAAGCTTGAGGCAGTCAGGAGAACTGAGGTCGCCTTCCTTTTCAAACATCGGGCAGAGGTTTGTTTCACCAAAGTTGCCTGTATGATTGTAAACAACGTCCTGAATGAGCTTCATGCCCTTTGCGTGAACAGCATCAATAAGATCCTGATATGTAAAATCATTTGATTCATATCTGGGGTCTACCTTTTTGAAGTTAATGGCATGATAGCCATGGTAGTCATAGCCTGAGCAGTTCTCTACAACAGGTGTGATCCAGATTGCTGTAAAGCCAAGCGCCTTTATATAATCAAGCTTCTCTGCAAGACCTTTAAAGTCGCCTCTCCATGCCGGGTCATCAGCTTCATACTGTGATCTGTAGTTGCCTGATTCAGGGTTAACTTCCCAGCACTGTACGTCGTTGCTTGTATCGCCGTTCCAGAATCTAGTCGTCATTACGAAGTAAATAGATTCGTCACGGAAGTCGCTTCTTGTACTTGAGAAGATAACACTTCTTTCAGCATTGCTGAGCGTACCTGAAGCGGCATCGGCAGTCATCGGTACAACGGATGCAGCCGTTTCCACGCAGCCGACAGCCATAAGAGCGGAAAGAACCGCAGCGGCTGAACACTTCATGGTCTTTTTGATTTTTCCGTTCATCGGTTTAACCAATCCTTTCTGAATGTAAGATTTGAATTTGCAGCAGATCATGTCATCTGCAGGACAGCTTTGCAGACGCAAAACAGCCGCAAACACACACGTTCTTTACTAATATTTTAATACAATAAGTATAATTTGTAAAGATATTTTTTGTATAAATGTAAAAGCAAATATGATTCTTTTTTACAATTAAGTTGTTTATTTGATACAAATATCACTGTATTTTTTCGTTTAATATTACAGCGAATTATTGGTTTTTTGTAAGTTATGTATAATCTGTGGACGTATAAATTTACAATCGAATTTTACCAAATTAAAAAAATCAGCTATTTATACATATTAAAAAGAATTATTGAATAATAATAGGTAATTATTAGTAATATACAATTTATACGAATATTATTCATACAAAAAAAGAGCCGGCATCATCGGCTCTTTTATAAATAATTCACTATCAAAAAATTGTATCAAACCTGTTCTGACATTTCATCCGATTCATCCGGATCACTTTGTTCAATAGTTGCTTGTTTTGGTATATTCTCACCGTCAAAATGAATAGATATACCGTTTACTTCAACCCCTTCATCTGCACGTACCATTACATACTTTACTCCGTCGATCACCTTAGTGTTAACCATAAAGCTGTACTGCGGATCAATATTGATAGTAACGTATGAATTTTTCAGTTCAAACTGTTTAGGATTGATAATATTCAGCGGAGGAATGACAGTTGACTCACCAAATTCTGATGTAAACTTCTCGTCAAAGTCAGTCATTTCTTCTTCATTTGCACCGCAGGTTTTCAGTACTCTTTTTACATCGTTTTTATCAAGCATAAGCGGCTCCGGATCATGGCTTTCCTTATGCTCGTTCATCATGTCTGAAATCATGCCATGTACAGACTGAACAAATTCAAAGTTTCTGCTCTCAGATGTAGCGTCCGCAACAAGACTTACGAAGGTTTCCTTTTGTTCCGCAGCCGGCATCTGCGCAGTCGTACCAAAAAGACTTTCCACTGTTTCCGGGTAGCTCTCCTTGGTGCTTTTTGAATAAAAGACAGCATTGTAAATGTTAGTTCTTCTGTCGTCAAAGCAGGGAAACATAAACCCTATTTCAGGAGACATAACAGATGTTTCTCCGCCTATATTCTTGAACTCGCTGTCAGCAGAAGAAAAGCCCAGAGCTGTCTTTGTGATCTTTATCGGACACACCGCACAAACATAATAGCGGAACATCTCTGTTGAATCATCTGATATCTCATCATTTTTTGAATATGACGGAACATCATAGCGGTCATATGCAAGCATTATCAGATAATCGCCCTCAGCAGGGTATGTATCAATTATCTTCTGATAAAGCTCATTAAGCTTTTCTGCGTCTTCAAGTTCGCTTTCCCTTATGTCAGACAGAAGCTTATGCTCCTCACCCTCTGTAACCTGATCCGCTGAAAACTCTATATTCATTAGGTTGCGGCCAACTGCACCGGTTATCGGCTTTTTCAGTATTTTCAAAAGCCATTCCTTCTGCTCGTCCGGCAGCATCGTGACCGGTATTTTGAAATCAGAAACAATCTCCTTTGTCGAACTGACATGACAACCCCTGACATAGGTTATATTATTTTTTTCCGGCTTGAACCTTTTCTTTATCTCCGCAAATTCTCTGTCTGTCATCGTTATTCCCCTTTTCCAATAATCATAGTAAAAATCCGAAAAAACTTTTACTGTCATAATAATCAGATCAGAATTAACTGATCCGCATATGCTATTATAACAGTTTTTTTCTATTCTTGCAAGACCGGCGATCCAGCGTGACGTTGGATCCTTAATGTGAGGCTTTTTTCTTTTAACATAGTAATCTGGCAATGCTGCCAACTATAATTTTACACTAAGGACATCAAAAAGCTGCCGCAGAGTAATCAGCTTGCGGCAGACTTTGATTTTTAAGGACATCAACATCCCCAGAACTGAAATAATCTCCAGTATACAACTCCTGCAGCAACAAATATACTGCAAAGCGTTTCTATAAGTACAACTGCATTAAAGCTTCCTTTCGGCTTCTTGATCCATACAGGAATGTTCATCACCAAAAGAAGCAAGCAAAAAACAGAAACCATTATGCACAGTATCATTCTTACAGTATCATCCAACATATCAAGACTGAACATCAATGCAATGCCTACAAAAACAGCAGCTGCTGAAATGTTCATAAACAACTCGGTGCGCTTGAATGAATAGCTGTCCAGACCTTTGAATTTTCTCAGCTTTACAATATGTACAATCATCATAAGCAGCAGAAATACAAGTCCTGTAACCATAAGTATCAGCGTTACCCAGCCAAGATAATACTCTGAATCACTTATCTTTATAAAATCAAATGTATCGTTTTCAAATCCGGCAAATTCACCGCTGTTGTCAGTTCGGATAAACGCTAAGTTTTCAGCGCCTGTTACAAGTCTGAATAACACCGCATTGTCCGATATCTGCTTTACTTCTGTAACTCCAAGGTTTCCGGTAAACCTTCCGTTTTGTTCTGATACTTCAAACTTATCGTTAAAGAATGAATACAGTCTGAAGCATCCGTTTTCAAGAGTTCCTCCTGTTATATTGTACTGTCCGGAAAAGTCAATTTTTTTAAAGCTGTCTGTACTGTATCCTGACAGGTCTGCTGAACCGTAATTTATTTTCATCAGCTCTGACTGATATACTCTGTCCTGCTGTTTGTTTGTCATCATGACAAAACCGGTTTTTGCTTTCGTGTCAAACTGAATAAGAGATGTAAAGCCTTCTGTATTGCCGCCGTGTCCCATTGTCAGCATGCCGACCTTTTCGCCCATAAGACCATGATAAAAACGCGGGGTCTTACTGTCAGCAAAGTACATTGACGGTGAGAGCATTTCACTGAGCGTGTTTTCATTATCGAACAGCGGACAGCTTTTACTGTCACTCAGAAACGCCTTGGCAAACAGAGCCATATCCCCTATCGTTCCGCAGGCGCTGCCGGCAGGGTAAATATGAATATATCTTCTGCATTCTCCAAGGGATTCCATTTTGTTTTCGGGAGTATAATAACAATGCGTCTTTTTTCTTTGCTCCTTCACCCATTCATTGTCAGACAGATCCGGACGTATCGCGGTATGCTCCATCTTAAGTCTGTCAAATATATTCTGCTTTACATAATCAGCATAATTCATTCCGCTGACACGTTCAACTATATAGCCTGCCAACGCTGCCCCGTAGTTCGAGTATGCAGTCGTTTCACCCGGCGGATATGCCTGACCAGGCTCAATATCACGCAGCACATTCTCAAGCGTCATAAGCTCGCTTAAATTTTCTGTTTCCATTTCTTTGTACGGATTCAGGAAGCCGGCACTGTGATTCATAAGATCAAGCATCGTTATCGGTTTGTCATAGCTTAGCTTTGTCAAAAATCCATCCGGCAGATAGCTTTTTATATCGCCGTTCAGATCAAGCTTTCCTTTTTCATAAAGCTGCATAACGCTTGTCCATATCAGAACCTTACTGACAGAACCCCATTCATAAACGGTATTTTCATCTGCTGATATATTGTTTTCTATATCCGACTTTCCATAAATTACAGAGCAGATATCATGCTCGTCATTGAAAACCTTTACTGCAACAGAAGGAGTAGTGTCCTTATTATTCTCAATAAGATCGTTTATCTGAGTTTCGATTGATGAATTATTTCCTGATTCATTTGTATCTGACTTATCTGCTGCGCTTGCTGTCATGCTAAAAAATATGCCGCAGATAAGGAGCATTATGATTGTAGTAATTGATATTTTCTTATATTTTTTCATTTACTGCCTCCCTCTGATGCTTTAAAGCGGTTCGGGATTATTACTTTACTGCAACGGTTATTTTTCCGTTTTCGGCATCTATCCTGAGTACCGAACCCGGTGTTATATCCTCTGAAATTATCTTTCTTGCTATTGGTGTTTCAACATCAGACTGAATATATCTTCTAAGCGGTCTTGCGCCAAAAACAGGATCATACCCACGCTCAGAAATAAGCGCAATAGCTGCATCTGTATATTCAGTGCTGAGCTGCTTTTCTGCTAATCTTTTGTCAAGCTGAGAAAGAATCAGCCTTGCAATAGCCTTGATATTATCCTTAGTAAGCGGCTTGTAGAACACTATTTCATCCAGCCTGTTCAGAAATTCCGGACGGAAGCTCCTTTTCAGTATATTGTTTACACCTTCCCTGACAGTATCATTTATGTTACCGTCACTGTCGATACCGTCAAGAATTATATCAGATCCAAGA
>CACXDE010000137.1 GCA_902766305.1 uncultured Ruminococcus sp.
CTCGTCATATACAAGAAAACCTCTGCATCCAAGACGTGCGGCACGTTTAACATCCTCAATTGCACGGACAACCTGCTCCTGACCGCGCAGACGGTAGCCCATTCTTACACCCTCTTCTGTATGAACAGAGGCTGACGTATCAGTCGTGGCTCTCGGACCTATAGCAAGAATCAGATCTGTCTTCCATTCATGGGCAAGCTCGACCATTTTTGAAATTTCAGCGTCTGTAAGTCTCATGATACCCTGTGTCTGAGTTACACGATGAAGATACAGACCATAGGAGTCCATTGCTTCAAGCAACGCCTTCATTACCTTAGGTCCCTGAATACCGGGAACCTCAAAGCGGTACTGTCCGCCGTCAGCAAATCTCTTTTCTGACGTTGGAAGATCATAGGCATCTCCACCCGGCAGACCGATAGACTTTAAAAACTCTCTTGTTTTATCCATACTGTTCATAATCATTATCCTCCTCAGCAAAATATTCTTCTGTAAAGCTCATCCGCTTTTTCCTTACCTACAAGCCCTTCCGCCTTTTTTATCAGATCATCCCGGCTCATAGGATTCTCGGGATCTCCTTTTGCATAATCTATCCGGCATTCCTTTTCCTGCCCGTCCTTAAGATAAACCCTGACAACAGCTGCCCTTTTCTGAGGACATTCAGCTGTGAGAGCTTCATCCTCTTTTACATCTATCCTTGACGCTAATTCAACTATGCTTTCGTCAAGCGTTTCAAACAGATCAAGGTCAGCCCTGCCGTATATAATACCGGCTGCCGCCGCATACGGCGTACTCAGCTTAGCGGAGGCAATACCGCTTATGTTTTTATGATCGTGTCCCTTTACACCAAGCCTGTACGTCTTTATCTCTATTCTATCAATACTGTCAGCCGGAACAACGTCACGAAGTTTAACCGCAGCTTCTACAGCAGAATGACTATGGCGGCATGACGCATAGGGCTTCACATATATTCTTTCTATTTCAAAATAATCCGTTTTCTCTGTAAGCTTCTTAGTATCATATTCGTCAGAAAAAGTACGCAGAAAGCCCCTTTCTCCTCCGATCATATCATCAGGAACATCAAAAGCCGTATATCCCATCAAAGCAGCCGTAAGACCGTCCATAGCCGCCCTTCCTAAATTGTAGGGTTTCATCTCTGATTTCTGCTCCTGTATTTCAAGCATACCTGCCGAGCTGCCTGCTGCAAGCGTTATAACTCTTTTCATCTGTGCGCTGTCGAATCCCAATGCCGCAGCAGTACCAACAGCAGCGCCAATTGTTCCGCAGGTTCCTGCCGTATGATATCCACGCTTTTTATGGGACGGCCGCATCGCAATAGCTATACGGCAAGCCGCTTCATAGCCGATTATTATACCCTTATAGTAATCCTCATCTGAAATACCATATTCACAAGCAGCAGCGTCTATTGCCGAAATAACTGCCGCTCCAAGATGTATCATGGCAAACCGCTGACCATCGTCAAGCTCAATACTGTGAGCATTGAATCCGTTTATCAGAGCAGCCGTTTTCGGGTCTGTCTTTATATCGTAACCATATACAGCCGATTTTCCTGAGGGTATCATTTTCAGAAAAGTTTCCCAGCGCTTTCTGCTCTTCAAAGCACCTGCCGCAACAACTGCCATATAATCAAACCGGCATTCCTTTGCCTTCCATATAATTTTTTCACTTATTGCTCCAAGCTTATCATACAGATAGCTGACGAAAGCGTCAGTAGCATTCATCTAATCACCTCAAAGATACCGGTACGGCTTTATTTCATCATATTTTCCCTTATCGAACAAATCAATATTTCTCATTGCACCATTCATCATACTGCTGAATGATTCATATGTCACACCGCCGATATGGGGTGTCAGAATAACATTATTTACGTTTTTCAGCGGATAATCATCCGGCAGCGGTTCTGCTTCATGAACATCAAAGGCTGCAAACGATATTTTACCGGATAAAAGACCATCTGCTGCCGCCTTTGCGTCAACTATCGGACCACGTGCAGTGTTTACTATAATAACTCCGTCCTTCATTGCAGAGATTGTTTCAGCATTAATAAGATTTCTTGTTTCATCCGTCAATGCACAGTTCACGCTTATAATATCTGATAACTCAAACAATTCCTGTTTATTAACGAACTTCATATTGTAAGCCTTCTCAAATTCATCAGGCATTTTTTCTATATTATCATACAGTATTTTCACACCGAAGCCTGAAAGCATTTTTACAAGGCGTACAGCAATATTCCCCATGCCAATTATACCGACTGTCTTTCCATGAAGCTCATGTGTACGCAGTCCCTGCTGCTGTTTTTTCCAGATTCCGTCATGTGTATTCCTGTTTATCTCTGTCAGCCTTCTCAGACATGACAATATCAGAAGCATATTGTGTTCGGCTACGCTCTGAGAATTGACACCCTGATTCACATACAGCGGAATATTATATTTCTTCATAGCGTCAAGATCTATTGTATCAAGTCCTACGCCAGAACGCTGTATCATTTTAAGCCTTCCGGCGCGGGACAATGTATCTTCCGTTATCCTTATCCTTCCGCCGGCTAAAATATAATCAATATCAGCTATGCTTTCCGTCAGACACTGTTCTGACTGTTCCTCAAGAAAGCATATTTCAAAGCCTTCCGGCACTGCATTCCTTACAATTTCAAGGGGTTCAGCCTTATAAAGATTAGTAAGAAGAATTTTTTTCATGTTTATCCCCTGTTCAGTCAATAGAAATAAAAGCTATTGAATTACCGTCTTCATCTTCAATTTTAAGCCTGCTGAATATCTCATCCGCAGCCGCCTGCTTATCGCAGTCCTTTGAAAACTTATACAGAATACTTCCAAGCACCTGAGCTGTAGTACCGTCTTTTCCGATAACATCCCCGGCGTGCTTTGTCATATTGCATTTTATTACATTATCGTCAGCAAGAATATCGCTGAACCCTTCCAGTCTGTAGATTTTCTTATCAGGCACACCGATTATTCTCAGCATAGCATACCTGTCCTCAAAGCATGGGTCTTCCTTTTCCATATCCCAATCGCCTTTACAGCTTCCTGTAAGAGCAAATTCTATCTGCAATGCAAGCTGATCTATGCCATACTGATCCTCAACAAGAAGATAATGCTGACCGCCGCTCAGTCTGTAGCACATCTCGCACATATAAAAATCGTCCTTGTCAACAAAGGTCTGCAAAGATATAAGTCCCTCTCTGAACCCGTTTGATTTCAGCATATTTATAACTTTTTCGTTCATATCCTTCTTATATCTTTCTGTATATACGGAAGGATATTCTGAATATGAAGAAACAGAAGAACCTGTTTCTTCAGATTTATATATCATTCTGTCATCAGTGGTGGAAAGCTTTATTTCACCGTCACAGGCAAAATAAGAAACAGCTATATTTTCACAGTCCATGTATTTTTCAACAATTACCTCTTTCACAGAGGAAAATGACATTGCATAGGAAAAAGCTTCTTCAAGCCTATCTTCGCTTTCACATTTCACTACTCCGCGTGAACCGCTGTTGTCAACAGGCTTAAGCATGACAGGATAACCGTTTTTCTGACAGAAGCAAAGGACCTTTTCATAATCGTCAGCCATTTCTCCTGGTATTACAGAAACCCCTGACTCAATGCAGGCTTTCTTGAACTCAGCCTTATCTGTTGCAATAAGGAACTGTTTTTTACCTCCATAGCAAGGAAGTCCTGCTTCTTCACAAATTTTGAGATAATACTCCATATATGAATCCGTAAAGCCTGTCATTATACCGTCTATTTTTTCATCCTTTACAAGCTTCACCATTTCTGGTATATCGGAAAAACTTATGTTATAATACTTGTCCGCGATCCTTTTGGCAGGCGCATTTTCATACGGGCGGTTATCAGTTACTATAGTATACACACCCATAGCCTTTGCCTTTTTCACTATTACGCTGATAAGCTCAGTACTTCCAAGTACGAGCAGTCTTTTATTTCTGAGGTTTTCAAACATAAATATCTCCTTTAATCCATTCCGGCAATTGTCAGAAGCCTGTCCGTCATATATTCCATATCACCGGTATCATACCTTTGATCTACCGGCAGCGGAAGAATACTTTTTGCCATATCGTATTCAGCCTGATCTTCACTGCAAACATCAAACACGTCAGGCCATAAAGTGGGAATATAGATCTTCTCAGCCTGAAGCTTTTTTCTTATTTCAGCACCGTTTTCAATATACAGCGGATACATGAACGCGCCCTCCGGTATTGACAAGTCAAGCCTGTTAATGCTTTTAAATTTATCGTCAAGATACGTGAAATTTTCAGTCCTGCGCTGTCTGACAAATTCGTAGTCAATACCATGGAGCAGGTTCTTTGTAAGCCTGGAGATTTTCTTTATCGGCTCATCGGCAAAAAAATGGTTATTCTCTGAATATTCCTTATAAAATTCTGAGGCTGTTCTTTCATACCTTCCCAGCAAAAACCTCATTCTGTCAAATGATTCATCTGTCCCGATATCATCATTCAGTACCGAATCAGTATAAAGGAAGGCGCCGTCTGCAACTCCGAAATACTTTCTGCACGTATACAGAATATCCACTCCACTTACGGGCATCTGAAAATATGCCTGCGCATTATCTACTATAATATTTTTATACTTTGTCTGCAAATCAAGTATCTGCTCATTGCTTATCTGACCGTAATAGTTCACAACATACAGCCATTCATTTTTTTCTATATCAACATCAGACGGAAGGAAATCACAGCCAACGGAATAAAACCTCACATCCGCATTTTCCTTTTTGCAGACATTCATAACAGAGCTGCAAAGGAAGTACGGCAAACAGATTTTACTGATATTACGGCTTCTTATCAGATACGCAAGCGCATTCCTTCCGCAGTTCAGCGCAAGTGCTCCTTCATGCAGCATTCTGCCTGTATACGTATCAAGCTCTATATATCCGCCTATCTCCTTCACAATCTCACCGTCCTATTATTTCAGTACGACTTTTATCCATTTTTC
>CACXDE010000138.1 GCA_902766305.1 uncultured Ruminococcus sp.
AGTGTTCGACTTCAACGGTGACGGGAATTATGAAATGCTTATGTTTTCAAAGGGAACTGATACAGGACCACGTCAGGCGAGCCACAGCGAGTTTTGTACTATAGAAAACGGAGAAGTAAAACGCTTGCTGTCCGGCACAACGTCATCAGGTACAATAGGCGGACACAGCATCCATCTGAGATATGATGAAAATACCGATAAATTCTACATAGGCGACGGCTTTTACAGCGGCGGCTGGGGCGGTCAGGCTTCGGGTTCAACACTGTACACTATGAACAGTGACGGCAGTCTTGAACAGGCTATAAAGATAGATTCTACTGTTGAATTTAACGGAAATGAAGAATACAAACTTAACGATAAGGCAACAACCAGAGAAGAACTTGATAATATTTCAAAAGGCATACATTCTGTATTCGATATGTCCGTTGTCGAAAAGCTGTACAACGAAAAATCTGACAAATCAAACATGGAAAGATTAAAAGATCTTGGCGTAATACAATAATCATAAAACTATCCCCTTCGGAGCATCATCGCTCTGAAGGGGGTTTTTTAGTGTGGAATTTGAAGTTAGGAGTTAGGAATTAAGCCTCTCTGTCATTCTGAGGAGCGAGGGATTGTTAAGAGTGGAGATGCTTTTTGACTTGTCGGCAATGATGCAATCTGATGTTTGCATAGACTAAGCGACGAAGAATCTTTCCGATTACGCTGCTTTCGTGAAAAGATCCTTCGCTGCGCTCAGGATGACGGGTTTATTAAACTGCTATTAACTGACAACTTCCAACTGACGACTGTAAATAAAGCTGCCGCACTTTTTCAGTACGGCAGCTCCATAAGCTTTTATGAATTTTTCGATGTATCTGTTTTTTCAGAAGCTTCTGAAGACACCGGTTCGGATGATTCCTCTTCATCATCATCGCCCCTCAGGTTTTCTACCATGCCCTTCTGCTGTATCTTGTCAACCTGTGCGATAAGAGACTGTGCATACTCTCTGTCTGTATATCCCTCTACGCGGTCATTCAGAACCACAATATATGATCCGTCTTTTCCTTTTTTCAGTACAAGCTTGTCCTCAGCCTTCTCTCCGTCATCACCGCTGTAGGAAAGCTGGGCGCTGAATACCTCTTCAAAGCCTTCATCACTCTTTATTTCTACGCCGGTTCTTTCAAGACCGCCAATATTCTGGATAAAGGTGTGGAAATCAACATATTCAACAGGCTTTGTACCGGTCTTTACCGTTGTTATGGTAAACTCTTCAAGAAGGTCATTTTCCTGCCTGTTATGCGTTATGTCATAAACAGCTGTGTTTCCTCCGGCAGTGATAACAGCCTTATCCATTCTGTCTGTGTTCGGGTAAACAAAGTAAACGGTTCTGAATTTATCGTATTCTACGCCATACCAGCCCTCAACATCAGATTTGTTCATCTTGAAAATTATCTTTCCGCCGTCACTCATGATATAACAGCTGCCGTCCTTTTCAGCCTTTGATACGAATAAGCATACACTTGTATCATCTGATGATTCTACCTTTATATTCATGTACGGATTATCAAGACCAAATTTCTTCTTATCCTCGTCCGTTATCTGGGCGGCGGCGACCTCCGTTCCCTCCATGCCGTACATCGTCCTGCCAAATGCCTGTACTGCTTCCTTTCCGCAAGGCATAAGATAGGGCGAGCGCATCTTAAATTCGCTGTCCATTGATATCGACGACTTGTTGTCTATTACCAGCGGCTTTTCATAGCCTGTACCGCTTATGCTCAGAGCTGTAATAGTTACGTCCTTGTCAGAGTCATAGTCAAAGCCCTTTGTAATAGTCTTGTTCAGCATCTGGAGCTTTTCAACCTTGAAGGACAGAACATTCTCACTGCTCACAAGATAAACATTGGGATTATCCTCCATTCTGAAATATGTTCCCATATCGTTCGGCGCATCATTACCGAGATAAAGCTTTTTCTGTGTTGAATCGCTGAATGTCACCTCAACAGTGACCTTCGGCTTGTCAAGACCGTACTCTTTATATTTGGTGCCTGTTTTATCAATAAGCTGCAAAGCAGTAACATATGACACCTGATATGAAAGCGCGTCTGTTGCGTCCTTATTAAGCTCAAGCATTTCCAGCCCCTGCATAGTATAGCTCATATTTATCTTGACAGACGATACCTCTTCCCTTCTCTTGTTCTGGGAAACCTGAGAGCTTTCCTCCTCTGACGCGTCCTTAAGCTGTTCTGACAGCTCTTCAAGATCCTTCGTATAGTCAAAGCCTACAAGTGTATATTCTCCGCCGCTGTTTTTTACGGTTATCTCTTCGGGCTTCACGCTTGTCTTGTCATACAGGAGTATATCAAGCGTATCAGAAGAAACACCGCTTTCCTCCGTGTGGGGAATATTGAGAACAAATATCATTGCTCCTGCAAGTGCCGCTACAATGACTGCCGCTATGATAATTATAGTAATATTCTTTTTCATATTCTTACGTCACCTTCTGCGTCTTGCAACATACACCATTATGCCTGCGCCGACAATAAGCACGGGAATGACAGCAAACATTATTATTCCCACTATTACAGAGGTCTGTCTGCTTATGTCCTGGAGTGAATAATCTGTTATGACCTTATCCTCAAGACGGATGGAATTATCCTCCCTGTGATTCAGATTATCAAAAATATTCATAAGATATTCCTGATTCACGAACTGGGATTCCATTATCGTCTGATTCCACATCTCTGTTGAGCCTGATACGATAAGCTTTGATATCGCCTTGTCATTTCCGGCTGCGCCCTGCATCATAATACATACGTTTCCTGTAATATAATCCTGAGGATTCCAGTCGTCAGTTACATCAAACGGACAAACGCCGGAATTTGAGGAATAGGTAACAAGCTTCTGAGTTACATCCTCATTTGTAGGATAAACTCCCCTTGCATAGTCGGCAAGTACTGTCTGTCCGCCGGCTGAAATGTTATTTGTATACAGCTTTGAAGCAAACGACGCTGCAATATACCTGTATGCGCTGTATGCGCTGAGGCTGCTCATCTGACGGCTTGTATCCATATCAAAGGCAAGACCGTCTGTAACTGCAAGACCGTAGCTGTCAAGAAGCTTATCAATATTCGACAGGTTAGCCTTATTCCGGTAAGCTATATATACCATGCTCTTATTATAGTTTCCGTTATTGTAAAGGAAATCATTGAGCTTTTTTGCTGCCGCTTCTGAGTAGTCCTTAGTCGGCGCAAAGGCTATTACCGTATTGACATTTTCCGGTATATCAGCTTTTTCTATCTCCATAGCAATAACCTCATAGTTATTTGCAGTTAGTATTCTGCTGAGATAATCGTGGCTGTCAGTGGAATTGTCAGTCAGCAGCACTATCTTATCAGAACGGTCGCTTGTAACCTTTACAATTGCGGTATCAATTGCAGATTCAGCCTTTGTTGAGGTAATATACTGATACTGATTGTTCATAAGCTCATAATTGTAGAGGTCTTCCTTATGGAGAACATTATACTTTTTGCCGCACCTTACAATTACATCGCTTGTCTGTAGATTATCGTCCGGATAGTCATTGACAAAATTTGGATTGGATACTATGTCAACATAATCAACAGAAACAAAACCGTTTGAATCCTGCACCATCTTGTCAACAAGATTTGTACACTGCTTATAATATGTAGAATCAAGCATTTCATAGGTTTTCCTCTGCATAAGGAAAGTTATGCTTACCTTCTTCTTAACTCCGTCAAGAAGCTTGTATGTTGAATCGGACAGATTGAACGTACCGTTGCTTGTAATATCCGCTGTCAGTGCTGAAAAACGGTCTGTCAGCACAAAGGCTATTACATTCACTATAATTACAGCCGCAAGTACAAGCGCTGTAAGAACCATGGATGTTATCCTGAATTTATTCTTTCTTGAATTATCTGTATCCTGTTTTTTTCCTGAGGTCTTTTTCGGCTTTTTTTCTTTTTCGGTTTTTTCAGGAGAAGCCTTCTCCGTTTTTTCTTCCTTTGCTGAACTGCCCTCAGCTATTACAACAGTCTCATCCGTATTTTCAGACAATTCATTATTGTTCTTCTCTTTTTCTGACATTTAATATCCCTCCTTATGCCCATCTTCTTTTTTCAATAACTCTGTCCGTAAGGAACAGGAAAAGACAGGTTACTGAAATGAAAAATACTACATTGGAAAGAGATACCATTCCCAGTGCAAAATCGTTATATTTTCCCTGAAATGAAAGAACATTGATTACCTTCGTAAGCCAGTCCCAGTTCACCGTATATCCGATAGAGTCAAGCAGGCTTATCAGAACATTTATGACAAATGATACAATAGCCGCAACGACCGAGCTTTCAGTAAGCGAGGAAATAAATATGCCAAGCGCTACAAAGGATGAACCCATTATTATCATGCCGAAAACATTTCCGATAATAACGCTCCAGTCCGGTGAAGCCATGAATGAAAGCGCAATGCCCTCAATAATAAACGAACAAAGGCAGAATGCAAACACTGTCAGCGAGGACAGAAATTTTGACAGCACCACAGACGGTATACTGACAGGCGCAGTAAGCAAAGCCTGATCCGTCTTGTTCTTTTTGTCATCAGCGAAGCTTCTCATTGTGATAAGCGGAATAACAAAAAGTACGATAAAGAACATACTCTGAAACACCGGGGACATATTTACGCTTCCCGGATACAGACACTGCACATAGAAAAATATTCCGCTGAAAAACATAAATGCAGCCAGCACCGCATAACCGATCGGTGAAGTGAAATAGGAGCCAAGCTCTCTTCTATATATTGCTGACATTATCCTGTACCTCCTTTGAGCCTGCTTTTCCGGTGATTATTCCAAGGTATGTATCCTCAAGAGAGAACTCTACCGGACTCATCTCCAAAATGCTGAAATCCGTTTTGGACAAAGCCCTGAAAACAAGCCTTCTTACATCACGGCGGCTTTCCACAGTAAATTCACAGCATCCCTTTTCAGTTTCACCAAGATCAGTAACCTTTGTAACTCCGTCAACCTTCTGAAGAAGCGAACGAACCTGCTGTCTTCTTCCCTCTACAACAACCCGGAGCTTTGACGTAGAAGAACCCGTACCCGTAAGCGAGGTTTTAAGCTCATCTGCTACAATTTTACCCTCATTTATTATAAGTATCTTATCGCATACTGCCTGAACCTCTGAAAGAAGATGTGAAGACAGAATTATCGTATGCTTCTTTCCCAGATCACGGATAAGCCGTCTTATCTCTATTATCTGCTGAGGGTCAAGACCTACTGTCGGTTCGTCAAGAATCAGAACAGGCGGATCTCCTATCAGTGCCTGCGCAAGACCGACACGCTGACGATAACCCTTTGACAGGTGCTTTATTACCCTCTCCTTCACATCCGATATCTTTACCAGCTCACAGATGGAATTGATATGCTCCTTCATGGGCTTTTTTACCTTTTTGAGCCTGAACATAAATTCGAGATATCCTCTTACAGTCATATCATTGTAAAGCGGCGGAATCTCAGGGAGATAGCCTATCTTCTTCTTTGCAAGAGACGGATTCTCCAGTATATCCGTACCGTCAATCTCTACAGTACCGGCATCGCTGGACAAATATCCTGTTATAATATTCATGGTAGTCGATTTTCCGGCGCCGTTGGGGCCAAGAAATCCCAGTATCTCACCCTCGCCAAGTGTAAAGCTTACGTTATCCAATGCCCTTTCATGGACATAATATTTCGTAAGATTTTTTACCTTTATCATTTATTTACCTCCTCATATAAGCGTTTATAAACTGCCGGTACACTAACCGTCAAGTTCAATTTCGAGCAGAACAGGACAGTGATCGCTTCCGTAGATATCGGACAGAATGTCAGCATTTTTTATCCTGTCAGCTATTCTGTCAGATACAATGAAATAATCTATACGCCATCCGGCATTATTCTTTCTTGCATTAAAGCGGTATGACCACCAGCTGTATCTTCCGGTCTCATCAGGGTGAAGATAACGGAAGCTGTCAGTAAAACCGCTGTCCAGCAGTATTCCTATCTTTTCCCTTTCCTGATCTGAAAAGCCTGCATTTCCCCTGTTCGTTTTGGGATTTTTCAGGTCTATCTCATTATGAGCAACATTCAGATCTCCGCAGTATATAACGGGCTTTTCCTTGTCAAGTCTCATCAGATATTCCCTGAGATCCGTTTCCCACTGCATACGATAGTCTATTCTGAGAAGACCGTCCTTTGCATTGGGTGTATACACATTTACAAGGTAAAAATTCCCCATATCTACAGTTATCATTCTGCCCTCGTGGCTGTGTTCTTCGATATCCATACCGTTAAGAATTACCTGCTCTGGTGTATGCGGTGTAAAAACTGCCGTGCCGGAATAGCCCTTTTTTTCAGCACTGTTGAAATATTTATTATAGCCCTCAAGCGGAACATCAGCCTGTCCCTCCTGCATTTTTGTTTCCTGTAAACACATAAAATCAGGCTTAAGCTCATTTACAACATCAATGAAGCCCTTCTGCATACAGGCTCTCAGACCATTGACATTCCATGAAACAAATCTCATATATTACTTCCTTTCAGCTTCAAATTTTCATGTACAACAACTATACACAGTAATTATAACACAAACTTCCGTCAATTACAATTCCATAAAGACAAGATACACAATAAAAGATAGAATTTTATCTTCACGAGATATATTTACAAACAGGAGCTTTCATAGTATAATTATTTCAGTTATCAGTTGTCAGTTGTCAGTTGAAAGCTGTTCAGCTTACAGCTTATAACTTTTAACTTACAACTTACGACTTACAACTTACAGCTTTAAGCCAACAGGAGAAAAAAATGGGTAAAATAATAGGTATAAAAAGATATATATGCGGATATGAGGAATTTGATTTTTCTGTACTTTATAAAAACTGCGATATACAAAAGAAGAAGCTTCCTGTGAATGTCTTTAAAATCGAACATAAAAAAAAGGGCAATATTCTGATAAATACCGGATGCAGCAGACTGATGAAAAACAACCCTGTACAGTTTGCTAAATATCTGACAAAGCATACTGTTACCTTTACGGATGCTGATGACATTACAAAAAGACTTGCCGAGGATAAGCTTGACCCGCGCATAATAAAAAGAGTTCTTCTGACAAATACTGACCCCCAGTGCTGCGCAGGTCTTAACCTTCTGCCAAGATACGAGCTGTATTCAACAGCGCGTGTAATGGCTTTACTTATAATCGCTGATCCGGCTGATGTTGTAATAACTTCACTTATGCCCGATCAGGATGTGCCGAAAAAGGCTGCCGGAATATTCAAGGGGAAAAGCTTCCTGAGTGATTATTTCAAGTGGGTATATGACGTTTTCGGAGACGGAAGCATACTTGCAGTCGATCTGCCTGGACACGCTGCGGCAATGACGGCCTTTTATTTGCCGGAGAAGAATATTTTCTTTGCCGGTGATTCCTCGATTGATGAAACTGCGCTGGAAAACGATCTTGAACCTTCGCCCCGTATGCTGAAAATGCAGAGCTACCCGGATGATTATAAGAACACTCTGTCCTTACTGAAAAAAATAAAAAGCGAACATCCGGAAATAAAGCTCCTGTTTACTCACAGTGAGGAATGCAGCTTTTATAATGATATTCAATAAAAAAACGTAAACTGTTCAAATTTTCAGAAATCAGGCTCTTTCAGCCCCCGAACCCCTGACCAAAGGCTCTGCCTTTGGAAACCGCAAGCCTTTGAAAAGGCTTGCGCGAAACTTTTTTAATTACATGAAAAAAAAATCTCCGCCAGACCGTTATTACAACAGACTGACGGAGATTTCATTTTTTTATGTTATTTTATAAATTTATCAAGAAGCTCTTTGAATACAGGCTGCCATGCGCTTTCATTATGAGGCTGTTCCGGACGGATAGTTTTTCCGATACACCCTGCCGGATATATCCTGACAAGTGAATCATAAACCTTTTCTGTCCTGTCGCAGATCTCGCTTTCAAGCTCGCCTGTTCCGCCGCTGTAGAAATACAGGTACGGCATATTTTCCTGAATCAAAGAAGAAGTCCAGTCAATAATACTTTCTGTACTGTATACAGGAAATGCCGGAGAGAAAACTCCTGACATACAGAACCTGTCCGGATGCTTTAAAGCAATGTAATATGCCATGACACCGCCGGAGGAGCTGCCGCAAAAGGCTGTACTGTCTCTGTCTGTTTTTACCGGGAACCGCTCTGCTACTGCCGGCATCAAGGTATTTATAACAAAGTCCTCAAAAACCTCTCCCTTAGGTATCATCATTTTTCTAAGCTGTTCGGGCATACCGTCAGGATATTTCAGCTCTCCTATGCTTTCAGGTGTAAGATCGCTGAATCTCTGCTGCATACCCTCATCATTATGGATACCAACGATAACTGCCTGCTTACCGCTTGTCTGATATTTTTCCCTTACAGCTTCACGGGTATACCAGCAGCCGAATTGTCCGGGATTTCCGTCCTCAAAAATATTCTGTCCGTCTGTCATATATATAACGGGCAGCCTTTCGCCCTGTTCGTGTGCCGGAACAAACACACGGACGGTTTTTTTTGTTTCTCCTGAATACGGCAGTGATAATGTTACCAGACCTTCTTCAATCATCTTTTGTAACCTCCTCATTTTGTACCTGCTATATTTCTTCACAAAATATGCGAAATTTACGCCAATTCACACTCAGTATTTAAGAAAATTTGTTTTTTAGGAAAGGGGTCTGGGGGATAACCCTTTGTTTTTAAACAAAGGGTTTCCACCAGAAAAACAACTTCAAGTACTATTACTTTTTGATTGTTCTCTTTAGCTGTTCGGTTGTAACTCCGTATTTTTTAGCGATATCCTTAGCATAGCTGAGACCTTCCGGCGGCGCAATATATACCTTGTACGAACGTATACCCTCATGAACTCCCGTTACCAGTGAAGCGACCTTCATATCTCCCTCAAGCATATTTATCTCATCCGATCTCATCGCAAGCTCGTGCATATGCGTATTGAAAACAGTCCTTGCGCCAAGGTAACGCAGACATTCAACTACATCCCTTGCGATATAAAGTCCCTCTGTAAAGGAGGTTGAAGCCAGCGGTTCATTGAACAGCAGAAGGCTTCTGCTTGTAGCTTCTGAAAAGATAGAGCTTATTCGCTTTGATTCCTCGCCAAGTCTGCCAAGATCGACTGTTTTGTTTTCGTCTGCTGGAAAATGTGTAAGTATATTATCGCAGGGCGAAAGGGCAAGACTGTCGCACGGTACATAGATGCCGTGCTGAGCGAGCAGAAACAGCCAGCCTACTGCCTGAGTAAATGTAGTTTTTCCGCCCCTGTTAGGACCCGTCATAATGTAGATACCATGCTCTTTTGTAAATTCAAAGTCGTTTCCGACGATAGTATATTCCTTATTCTTTGTTCTTTTCAGAGCAAGCTTTATATTGTAAAGATTCTTCGCAGTAAGCGTTCTTTTTTCAGCAGCAAGTATTTCCGGTCTTGTCATAGGAAGTCCTGCTTCTCTGATTCTGATACAGAACTCTGCCCATCTGATATAAAATATAAATTCAGGAATATACTTTGTAAGGCTGTAGCCGCTGATATTTACATATCTGGAAAGAACTGATTTCATATGGCGTACATTGGAGCTGAGCATACCCGTTACCGCTGCCGTAAGATTTCCCATAAGCGGATCGGATTCAGCGTTTACCCCAGGACGATGAACCACTGTCATACCGGTATTTGCATTTATCGCATCCGAAAACTTGCTGCAAAAGCCGAGAAATTTATCAAGTATACCTGTATGGTCAAACCTTTCACTATTTATTGATAAAATTCCGACCTCTTCGGGACACATCATGTCGTCAAGATTAATACCAAGAGTGATGCTTTTAATTCTTGATCTTTCGGACAGAAGCTGTCTTATGTCAGATTTCAGTTCAGAGAAACCGCCCTCGCTGCAAATCGAATCAACATCATCCCTGAGCCTTAAAAGACCCTCGGAACGCACAGGATTTTCAGCAAGCGCATCCTTTATTCCGGTTATACAGTCAATATAGACTTCAAGCTCTTTAAGACGTGTAACAAGCTGCCATATCGGTGCTGAGGTCTCGTCCTTATAGGATTTTTCAAGCGTCCGGAGATATTCAAGCTGTCCGAGCATATCCCCTATTTTTTCCCTGAGCTGAGGGAAGCTTATCATATCCTCAAAGATATCACAGCGGTATCTGATAGTTTCCGGATCGCTTTCGAGCTTTGTCATCATCTGCATGATGATCTTCTTTTCGCTGTCATTTTCAGTGATCTGATCTACAATGCTTTCTATGAACAGATCAGAGCAGGTATCATCTCCAAGCACCTTATACTGCGGCTTTTTACCGGCAGGGTAAAGAAGAACTGATTCCTCCGCCGTACTGCTGTCTATGGTCTTTGAAAGTCTTGATTTTTTCTTCAGAGCTGATACTGTGTCTCTTCTGCGGTCTGCTGTCATAACTGCTGTATTCATGTTCATTCCTCCGGTATTATGTCAGTTTTATTTTCATCAGGTTTTCTTTTACTAACATGATTTTATCACCGGATTATTAAAAAAACAAACAACTATTACATATCATCAGTCAACATATCCGACAGGAAATAAACGCCCTGTTTATAAAAAGGCTTTTTTTCGATTGAAGATACCAAAGAACGGTCTGTTATCCTTCTTGACAACCTCATCAGCCATACAGATAAGCGGTATAATAAAGTTTTCAGGACGGAAACGATATGATTTTATTTCCCCTTCTGCTGCTGCGACAACCTCACATATAACAAGCTGGCTTCTGCATAGAATTTCCATACTTTCTTCCGTTTCTTTTGCCGTCAGACCTGTTTTTTTGCTTATAAGCGATGCAGCTATCGGCATAACAGGCATTGAGTACATAAAGAAAATTATTTTCAGTATCTTTTCATCAGACAGCAGGCAAAATATCTTTCTTATCGACTCCATATCCTCAAGATGGTCTTTCAGCTTTCCTTTAGGGTCGGACAGCAAAAAGAAGTACTGGAAATCAGCATCAAGCCTCATATCCGCCATACCGCTGTCATGAAACATTTTTGCGAAATAGTTTTTGTTTTTAGTTTCTTCAAAAAAAGCCGGATCTAAAAACCTTTCCTGAAAATCATTCATTGCGTCCTTATCCATTACAAGACCGTTCTCAATAGCCCAGCAAACCCTTGCAGCAAAACGGTATGCGTCCTCCTCACTGAGTTTACTTATGTGATGAGCAAAATCTATAAGATAATTTTTTTCTTCCCGTCCGAACAGTGCGTCTATTGTAACCCCCAGAACATCAGACAGATTGGGCAGTATCTCTGCATCCGGCGTACCTCCCCTTTCCCATCTGGATACCGCCTGTGTAGTAACTCCTACAATATTTCCAAGCTCCTCCTGTGTCAATCCTTTTCTGATACGATATTTTTTTATCTGTTCTCCAATCATTCGCTGCACTTCCTTATGTAGATAGAATTAAAGCCATACTTTAATTTTATACTATTATTCTACCACAAAAAATCGCCGGATGAAAGCATTTTATCCATCCGGCGAGAATTATTTTATATAATGAAGAAAAACCGAAACATCAGACTCTGAACTCTGCACTCTTAGCTCTGAGCTGTTATTCAGTGTCTGAGTAATCTGTTATGCTTGCTTGCGAAAACTGCAAAGAACAAAACTCCAAGGAATAAATAACTCCCTGCAAACACCCAAAGATATCCCACTATTCCGGTAAAATAATTCACAAACAAATTATACAGCGACCATGTTGTTATGTTCACCTTAGAAACAACGTCCGTGAAAGTAATAACAGCCGGCAAAACCGCAGTACATATCGCCGCGGTCAGAAGGGCATAGCTCGTATATCTGTAACCCCTGTGCATAAACTGCCTGTTTCCTATAAACATTACTGCGATCATTATAAGCACCGCAGCAAGCAGAACAACAACAGCTATCGTTGCCGGCGTAGTAAGATTGTGAATAAAGTTTGCCACTACCGCAAAGAACGGTATCTCTACTGCGTCCGAATAAAGATTTGCCGCTTCATTGGTAAGATATTCCAGTGCAGCATCATCAGGCTCTGTTCCCTCTTTTTTGTTCTTTTCAGCAAACTCATCAAGCTCTGATCTGAATTTCTGCTTGAAAGGAGTTTTATTAAGCACCGTTGATGTTCCGGAATAAAACGCTTCAACATAGTTAGTGATATCCTGTCTGACATCCAGCTGAGCAACAAATCCGTTAGTAAACTCCGTATTAAGTCCGCTGGCGTGTCCGAGACTATCAAGCTGCTTGCGGTATTCCTCCTGCACCTGACCATAGTAATCACCGTCTGCCATAGTAGCAGTCATATAATCAGGCGACAAAAATGTTACTCTCAGCGATATGCACAATGCAAGCAGAAACAGGCAAGCACCTGCAAAAAATGATAAAACGCAAAAGGCTATCGGCCGCCCGTCAAATTTTTTTCTTTTTTTCTCTTCTGACATCTTGCACCCGCCTTAATTATACTTGTCAAGCACAGGACCTGACAAAAATTTCGCATAAACAAAACACCTGTTAGGTGTCAGACCTATCATATCAAAAGGATAACAGGTATACATCGTCAGAGTTTCTTCCTCTGCCTCCAAATCATAAGCCGAAGTATCATTTTTGTCATGAACCTCAACGCCTGTTATCTCATACCTGTAATTTCCGTAACTTGTTCTTATAAGAACTATCTGTCCCTCTCTGGCATATTTCAAGCCATTGAAGTACGTTACATTATGTCCTGCCACCAATATAGGACGGCCGTATCCGGGTATGCCGCTTCCTGTATATATTCCCACACCGTTGTTAAGCTGGGCATTTCCATCGCCGTAAAATAATGGAACCTTTATTCCGCAGTCTTCAATTATCAGCTCTCCGAACTGATCACTGTATCTTGGCATTTCTATAGTAGTAATAGGAACAGTTTTTGCATTCAAAGGTGTCTTAGGCTCTGCGCTTACTTCCGATGACTCTTCTGGTTCTTCAAGTCCTTCTGTCGTTGGCACGTATATATTCCTGTATGAATCAGAATAATCAAACTTAACGTCAGAAAAGAAAAGACTTGCAATATTGTAGAACCTTATCACCGTCGGATAGACTATCAAAGCTGCTATTCCAAGTATAACTATAGAAAAAACAACGGGAAGAATAATGAAATTCTTCCCGTTGAGTGAACGGTGTGAAGAATGATGGTGGTGATGATGTTTATCAGGCACCAACTGTCTCCTTCTTCTTGGAAGTGCTGATTACATAGAT
>CACXDE010000139.1 GCA_902766305.1 uncultured Ruminococcus sp.
CGGATACAAGGCAATAACAGCAGATAACTATCTGAGTGATGAGGATGAAGAGATTGTTGAGTTCGCTTACAGTCTGCTGAAGGATCACGTAGGAACCTGCGAAAACTTCTCATCAGCATTTACTATTATAATGAGAAGACTCGGATTCAATGCAAATAACGCATACGGTAATGTTGCAATGCTCAGCGGCGGATTTGACGGACATTACTGGACGGATGTTGAGATCGGCGGAAAGCATTATATATTTGATCCTGACGTTGAACTCAGTGCTTATGACGGAAATGAGATAAAGTATATGTACTACGGTATGAATCCGTCTCCTAACTACAATGTCTATCGTTATCTGTATCTTACAAAGGTTCATGGATTTGCAAGAGGATGATCTGTTGTAAATGAAAACTAAATTGCCGAATATAGAATTAAAAAAAAGTATAAAATAAACAAAAACGCATCAGAGGTAAAAAAATTGTAACTTTGATGCGTTTTTTGTCTTTACTTGATCGTTTTAATCTGATATAATATAGATTGGTATGTAGGATGCTGATAAGAAATAATATGTCTTATAGTATGATTATTATTTATCGAATAATAAAATGAAAGGTAAGAGGAACTGATGGATACAACGATAATCAGACCTAAACGTGAATTTCCTATAAAATTCAACCGGAAAACTATGCTGGTTATGATTGCAGCCGCTGTTTTGGTTGCCGGCACTGCTGTAATATTCATATCAAGCGATCGTAATAATCACAAATATTATGATGAACAAATCTCTTCTGCCGAAGAGTTCATGGTAGCAAAGAAATACAATGAGGCTCTTGAATGCTGCGATAATGCGAAAAGTGTTTTTGCCGGAGAAGACGATGCCTATATCATGGAAGCTGATATTTATCTTTACAAGGGAGATAAACAGAAAGCAAAAAAGGTTCTTGAAGAGGGACAGAAGGTCGCTGACACAAAGGAACTCAGAGAAAAGCTTGATTATGTCAATAACGATATTCAATATGATGAATATGTTGCAAACGGCGAGAAGCTTAATAAACAGGGTAAATATGCTGACGCTATAAAATATCTGAACAGCGCTATTGCAATCAAAGATACGGACGAAAAAGCTTACCTCATAATTGCGGAAAGCTATATCAATAATAATGAAATGTCATTTGCAAGAGATATTCTTAAAAAGGGCGTTTCGCTGACAGGCTCTGATAAGGTAAGAGCAAAGTATATTGAGCTTGAAGGAACACTCCAGGCACAGGCTCATCAGAAGGATACAAAAACTCAGGCAGAAAAGGATGCCGAAGCAGAAAAGAGACAGGCAGCTGAAGAAAAACGCCAGCAGGAACAGGCAATGCAGAGAGCAAGGGAAGAGGCTGTCGAGAAAGCAAAGGCTGAAAAGGCTGCTAAAAAGAATACAAAATGGAAGTCTGCATATAAAGAGACACTGCTTACGTACTTCCGTACACAGAAAAGTCCTCAGTTTGACAACCCTTATATAAGAGAAATTGATGATCTTCTTCCGAAGAAGAAAACCTCTTCAAAAGCTGAAAGCAGCGAAGAAAATGAGTTTGAGGACGAAAGCAGCGCTGCAGAGGAAACATCAGTTGAGGAAACAGCATCTAATGAAGATACAAACGGCGAAAACAGTGGTGACGGCAGCAACGATGGAAGCAATGACGGAAGCGGCGAATCATCTAAAAAGAAGCAGGAACCAAAATCAGAGTTTGCTTTTGAGCTTTACGATATGGATGTAGACGGTATTCCGGAGCTTTTTGTTTCCAGCGGAAAGGGTGAGGACGCTCTTAATGAGATATACACCTATGCAAACGGTATAGTAATGCCGTTTGAGAATAAGAGCTTTGTCGGAAAAATCACCTGCTGTCAGGATGAAAAGCTTATAAAGATCGTTAATACTCAGGACGGTGTGCGTCATACCGATTTCTACAAAAAGAACGGTATAAACTTTGATACCTTCATTTCATTCTTTGATAATAATTCAGCTGACGGTGTTTCTGCTGTTACATCTGACGGTTCAACAATAGAAAAAGGATATGCAATTGACGGTAAAAAGACTACCGAGCTTGAATACAGAGCACAGCTAAAGAAATTCAATGTATATAAGTGGACTGAGCTTGGAAGAAAATATGACCTCAACGAAAAGAATATCACGAACGCTATAAAGTCATACAAGCTTACAACAGAATAAATATACAAGGCTGCTGCATTGGTTGAATGCGGCAGTCTTTTTTATGTATTATGAAATGAATATGGGGGAGACCCCTCGTTTTCAAACGTAACCGCCCAA
>CACXDE010000140.1 GCA_902766305.1 uncultured Ruminococcus sp.
CGTTCCTATACCGCCTGCGGACATTGTTCCGCCGTACACACAGAACGGCACATCAGCGCCTACCTCTTCGCCTATACGGGCAAGTTCATCTTTTGACATTCCCGATTCTGTAAGCTCATTCAGACAATAAAGAACAGCCGCTGCATCCGTACTCCCTCCAGCCATACCTGCGCCGGAGGGTATTCTTTTTTTGATCTTTATGTTTACTCCGCAAATAGGCAGACCGGCGGCTTCAAAAAATCTTTCAGCAGCCTTGTATGCTGTGTTGGAACTGTCGCAGGGGATATCATCTCTGCTGCATGAAAGAAATATGCCCTGTCCCTCTTTATCAAGGGTCACTGTAATATCGTCATATAGTGATACTGACTGCATAACTGTATTGATAAGATGATAGCCGTCATTTCTTTTTCCTGTTATATCTAAAAACAGATTTATCTTGGCGGGCGACTGCACCGTCATTTTCATTTAAGACCGACCTTTCTCAGCGAAAAAAATTCGTTATTTTAATTTTTCAAGGAATCTGTCTATCCTCTCAAGAGCTTCCTTTATATGCTTAAGAGAATACGAATATGATACTCTTGTAAAGCCCTCGCCGCATTCTCCGAAGGCTGTCCCCGGAACTATCGCAACATGCTGGTCATAGATAAGCTCCTCACAGAACTGCTCACTTGATTTTCCTGATGACTGTATGCTCGGGAAACAGTAGAAAGCGCCTTCCGGCTCAAAACAGGTAAGCCCCATTTTGTTGAAGCCGTCAACTATAAGCCGTCTTCTTGCATCGTATTCCTCTCGCATTCTTTCAATATCTGCGTCTCCGTGTTTGAGAGCCTCTATTGCGGCATACTGCGCCATTGTGGGGGCACTCATTATTGCGTATTGATGAAGCTTTGTCATCTGGTCGATAACCTCATGCGGACCGAGAGCATAACCAAGTCTCCAGCCTGTCATTGCGTACGCTTTTGAGAATCCGCTGACTACAATAGTGCGTTCCTTCATATTTTTGATATCTGCGAAGCTTACATGACGTTCCTTTCCGTATGTAAGCTCCCCGTATATTTCATCAGACAGCACAAGGATATTATGCTTTTCCAGTACCCCGGCGATTTCCTCAAGATGTTCTCTTCTCATGACTGCCCCTGTCGGGTTGTTGGGGAAGGGGAGTATAAGAAGCTTTGTTTTCGGAGTGATAGCCTGTTCAAGCTCCTGCGCCGTAAGTCTGAATTCATTTTCAGCCCTTGTCTGTATTATAACAGGCTTGCCGTCCGCCATGACAGTCATGGGTTCATAACAGACAAACGAAGGCTGCGGAATAAGAACCTCATCGCCTTCCTGTACAATAGCCCTTATACAAAGATCAATCGCCTCTGAACCGCCTACAGACACAAGTATTTCAGAATCCGGATCATACTCCACATTGAAGCGTCTTGCATAGTAATTGGATATCTGACTGCGAAGCTCTGCAAATCCCCTGTTAGGAGAGTACCATGTTTTTCCCCGTCTGAGGGATTCGATACCCTCCTGACGGACGTGCCATGGTGTTGTGAAGTCAGGTTCGCCGATGCTGAGCGATATAACGTGATCCATTTCATTAGCTATATCAAAAAATCTTCTGATGCCTGACGGCTTAAGCTCCTGTACCTTATTATTCAATAATTGTGAATAATCCATCACAGTATCATACTCCTTTGCTCTTCTTCCTCTTCATCGCTGCCAAAAATTGCGTTGTCCTGTTTATATGTATTCAGTACAAAGCTTGTGGCAGTACCAATTACATTCTCCAAAGTCGAAAGGCGCTTTGAAACAAATTCAGCTATTTCCTGAATAGTGCTGCCCTTTACAAGTGCTATAAGATCATATCGTGATGAGGCTGCAAGATATACGCTTTCAACATTATCATACGACATTACTATTTCAGCAGTTTCGTCAAATCCGGTTTCCGGCTTTGGAGTGACTTTAAGCTCAATAATAGCCCTTACCTCTGCGTCCGGAACCTTTCCCCAGTCAATTATTGTTTTTTTGCCTTTAATGATACCCTGCTCCTCATAATGTTCTATTTCCTTTTTTACTTCATCTTCACTCTTGCCAAGGATTACGGAAAGTTCCTCTACAGTAAGATCAGCATTTTTTCCTAAAAGCTCCAAAAGTTTTACCATAATTATCATACTCCTTTTTGTACGCATTATCAAAGTGAGCGTACTGTATAAAATCTGCCGTCTGCAAATTTATACCATTATATCATATTTAATACTGTTATGGCTATAGATATGGAAAAATTTCCTTTAAGTTTTTATATAATTAAACCAATATTGCTCTTTTTGCCAAATAGTGACATGAAAACAAAAAAATCTCTATTTATCGTTGACTAAAGACCGATTAAATAATATAATATATTCAAAGGCAGCCTGTGTTTTTTTCCGTGTTATAGATAATTAGTAAAATATCAGGCGGTCCTTAAATTATATGTAAATGGAGGAATTGATGTGATATGTAAAAGTTGCGGCGCTGAAGTCAAAGACGGCGTGAAGTTCTGCCCATCCTGCGGCGGTAAGATAGAGCTTCCTTCGCCGGAAAGCCAGCAGCCCCCGAAAAATGACGCCGGCGGGAATGTCTGCGCATCCTGCGGCGCTTCTCTGAAACCGGGTGCAAAGTTCTGTCCTTCCTGTGGAGGCAAGGTAGGTGAGGCGGCTGAGAAAGCACCGGCAGCCAGTGTTCCGGAAACAAAGCCTGAGGTAAAGGCTGCTCCTGTGCCTGATAAGAAGGAGGATGCTCCGGCAGCAGAAGCTGTTACGTGCAGCTGCGGAAATGTTCTTAAGCCGGGCGCAAAGTTCTGCCCGAAGTGCGGCAATAAGGTCGGCGAAAAAGCAGAGACAGATAAAAAGCCGGATGAGGCAAAGCCGACAGTTTGTTCATGCGGAAATGTTCTTAAACCAGGCGCAAAGTTCTGTCCTAAATGCGGAAATAAGGTCGGCGAAGCTCCTTCTGCGGCACCGTCTGCAATTCCGACACCTGCACCCTCAGCAATACCGGCACCTGTACAGGCTTCAACGCCTGCGCCTGCTCCGTCAGTACCGATAACACCGGCAGGTGCGGCAGCAGTACCGGCAGCTCCTGCGGCGGCAAAGAAACCGCTTGACAAGAAAACAAAGATAATTATTGCAGCGGCGGCTGGAGTCGTTGTGCTTGCTATTATAATAATAGTTATTGTTGCCAACATCACTCCTAAGATAAAGCTTTCTGACTATGTTGAAGTTGAGTTCAACGGATACAGCGGTTACGGTGAGCTGAGATATAACTTTGATTCAGACAAGTTCCGTGAGGACTGGAAAGATAAGCTTAAATATAACGGCAATATTTCAAGTGAGATCCCGAGCTATTATTTTGATTATGCAAGCGATCCGGCAGAGATTATTCTCAGCAGTGTAAAATACGATATGAGCTTCAATAAAACATCAGGACTTAAAAACGGCGATGTTGTAAAGATGAAGTGGAATCTCAGCAGCACTAAAAAGTACTTGGAGCAGGCTATAAAGGTCGATCTTGATATTTCCGAGGCTGAATTTACAGTTGCAGATCTTGAAACTGTAGGAACCTTCGATCCGTTCACCGGATTTGAGATAAGCTACACTGGCTATGACGGAAACGGCCGTCCGGCTATAGGAAATTCACAGTATCAGCTTGAATACACCTTCGATAAGACAGAGGGACTTAAAAACGGCGATACTGTACACGTTACTGTAAGTGCTCCTTACGGCGACAGCCTTGCTAAGTATTGTGTGGATAATATCGGTTCAGTACCTTCCTCAACAGGCAAGGACTTCAAGGTTAGCGGTCTTAGCGGTATGGAGACATTTGATCCGTTTGAAAACATAAGCATTGAATATGAGGGCTATTCACCGAACGGTAAGGCTAAGATAAAGAAGGGCAGCAGTGATTATTATCTAAATTATGAATTGGATAAGAGTGAAGGTCTCAAGAACGGAGACAAGATCACTGTTACTGTAAAAGCGCCTTATGGTGAAGATCTTGAAAAGTACTGCAAGGATGAATACGAGAAGAAACCGGCGCAGACTAAGAAGGAATTTACCGTAAGCACTCTTCCCGAATATATCACGAAGATATCCGACATTCCTGAGGCAGAGCTTACAAAGATGAAGAACGAAGGCGAGGATCTTATCAAGTCTGAGATAACAGGAGACAACGAGTCCCTTTCAAAGCTTGATTATCAGGGAATACTCCTCCTTAACCTCAAGGAAGGCAAGCAGGAAAAGAGCAGCTACAGCAGTGAAGGCAACCATATGTTCTATCTTGTATATCTTGTAACCGTCAAGGTAAAGGATTATGATAAGAATACAGTTACATATTCCTACTGGACATATACAAGATTCAAGGATATTGCAAAGAACAGTGACGGCACATATGCTATAGATATCAACGATATAAAGAGACCTTATGAAAGCGTTTCACCTGAAAAGGTATCAGAGTACTATAAGGGCTACAAGGATTATGAGGATCTGTATGCTAAGGTAGTTACAGCTCAGCTCAGCGACTATAAGCATGAGGCTGATTTCAGCGCTTCACAGAAGCAGGAATCATCACAGCAGTCTTCACAGGCAAGCAAGCAGTCATCAGATTCAAGCAAGACAGAATCTTCAGCTGACTCTTCAAAAGTAAGCTCCGCTTCTGAATCCTCAGAGCAGACCTCACAGACAAGCAGTCAGGCTTCTTCTCAGGAGTCTTCTAAGGAAGAAGCGTCAGCAGAAGAATCTTCAAAGAAAGCTGCATGATATTTGGCTGGACAGGTTTTCTTGGGATTCCCTTTCCAAAAACTTTTAATTATATATCAATTGTTTATGGAACAGTATAAAGTAAACGGGTGCAGGGAACTTGTTCCCTGCCGAGGTCCGGGCGA
>CACXDE010000141.1 GCA_902766305.1 uncultured Ruminococcus sp.
CATCTGCCTCCCTGTATGACAGTGACAGCGGCGAAATGCTTATGAAAAAAAAGCTTCTTCCTGTAAAAGAGGGGGAGTGCGGTCTTCGTCAGAGCGATGCTGTGTTCCATCATGTACAGCAGCTTCCTGAGATAACCGGAGAGCTGTTCAGTACTTTCACAGATAAGATAACAGCTGTAGGTGTGTCTTCAAGACCGAGAAATGTCGAGAGTTCTTATATGCCTTGCTTTATGGTAGGACTTACGGCTGCAAGGATCATAGCTCAGACGCATAGAATACCGCTGTATACGTTTTCACATCAGGAGGGGCATATTGCTGCTGCTCTTTTCAGTACAAAAAGGATTGATCTTTTTGAGAGAGAATTTATTGCTTTTCATGTATCAGGAGGTACAACGGAAGGTCTGTGTATCCGTCCCGGAAGTAAAGATATTTTTGACATAACACTTGCTGCAAAGACCCTTGATCTGAATGCCGGACAGCTTATTGACAGAGTTGGCGTAATGATGGGACTGAAATTTCCGTGCGGAATGGAGCTTGAAAAGCTTGCTGCTGAAAATACTGAAAAAATCAATGGTCTTAAAATATCGTTGAAAGAAGCAAACTGCTGTTTGTCCGGAATAGAAAATATTTGCCGCAAGGCTTACAATGAAGGAAAATCGAAGGAATATGTTGCTGCATTGTGTCTTGCGCATATTCAGGAAACACTTATAAGAATGACCGGAAGGGTTATTGCACATTACGGAAAAATGCCTGTACTGTATGCAGGCGGAGTTATGTCTGACAGGATTATAAAAAACGGATTAATGAGCGAACTAAAAAGAAGATTCGGATGTGATTCGGATTTCGCGCAGCCGGAATATTCTTCTGATAACGCTTCAGGCATTGCATATTTATGCAGCATCAGACATAGTTTGATAAATAGTAAATAACAACGATTATGAGTCAGCTTTATTTTGTCTGACAAAAAGGAGATATTGA
This sequence comes from uncultured Ruminococcus sp., assembly GCA_902766305.1. Classification (GTDB taxonomy): domain Bacteria; phylum Bacillota; class Clostridia; order Oscillospirales; family Acutalibacteraceae; genus UBA1213. The sequence continues at coordinate 979 of CACXDE010000141.1, forward strand.
GAATGGGCAGATTATTTGGAACTGACGGAGCAAGAGGTGTCGCAAATTCAGAGCTTACAGTAGAGCTTGCTACAAATATAGGACGGGCTGCTGCAATGGTACTCACTGAAAGCACTGAGGGACATCCCAAGGTACTCATAGGTAAGGATACAAGATTGTCCTCAGATATGCTTGAGGGCGCACTGGCAGCGGGTTTGTGTTCAGTGGGGGCAGATGTTGTTCTGCTCGGAACTGTTCCTACTCCTACTGTTGCATATCTTGTTAAAAAATACAATGCTGACGCAGGATTTATGATATCAGCGTCACATAATCCCTTTGAATTTAATGGTATAAAAATATTCTCATCAACAGGCTATAAGCTTCCTGACAAGATGGAGGAAGAAATAGAATCCATTATACTTGATAATTCAAAGGAATATCCTCAGATCATCGGCAGCGGTCTTGGCAGAGTCACTCGTGCTGAAAATGCTGTAGATGACTATATAGAGTATGTTGTGTCAACTACTACAGACAGACTTGACGGTATGAAAATTGGTATTGACTGTTCAAACGGCAGCTCCAGCGTAACAGCAGAAAAGCTTTTTACAAAGCTTGGAGCGGAGTGCCATATGCTGTCTGACAAGCCTGACGGTATCAATATAAATGACAAATGCGGTTCAACACATATGGAGAACCTGCAAAAGTTTGTCGCAGAAAATGGTCTTGATCTTGGTGTCGCTTTTGACGGAGATGCCGACAGATGCCTTGCCGTTGATGACAAGGGAGAAATAGTAGACGGCGATTTTATTATGGCTATCTGCGCTATGGACTGTGCTTCTAACAAAAAGCTCAACAAAAATGCAGTTGTCGGTACTGTAATGTCAAATATGGGATTTACAAAATTCTGTAAGGATAACGGTCTGAATTTTGTTGCGGCAAATGTAGGGGACAGGTATGTTCTTGAAGAAATGCTCAAAAACGGGTACAATTTTGGCGGTGAACAGTCGGGGCATGTTATTTTCCTAGACTATGCAACAACAGGTGACGGTCAGCTTACAGCATCTCATCTTCTTGGGATTGTTAACAGAAGACAGGCAAAGCTTTCTGATATTGCAACTCTTATGACGCATTATCCTCAGGTACTTGTAAACGTAAAGGTAACAGCAGAGGGCAAAAAGAATTACCAGAGCGACGATGTAATAAAAGCAAAAATAGACAGCGTTGCACAGGAGCTTGGTGAAGATGGCAGGATACTTGTCCGCCTTTCCGGAACAGAGCCTCTTGTGAGAGTTATGCTTGAGGGTCTTGACAGTGAGCTTATTACAAGACTAGCAAACGAAACAGCTGATCTTATAAAACAAAGAATAGGCTGACTTTGTGCATTATCAACAAATTAGTTGAATAAAAAATGTAAAAATTCTCTTTTTGAAATAACGCAGTATTTACTTTTATGTGGTATAATATCTATAGAAACAATTTTTTCATTATAGTTTATCACATGCGAAACTCTCGGTGAATATTTTGATTTTTTAGTGTGTGGTGTTATACAGACATGGTGTTTTGATTGGAGTGACTGCACAATGTCAGACGTTGATCTTTCTATAATAATAACAGCAAGGAACAATAAAGCGAAGAATGCTTCGATAATAAAAATGATAGCTGATGAGACGAGAAGTCTCGATGTAGAATTTATTGTAATAGATCTTAATTCTACAGACGGCGGCGTTCTTGATGCTCTCAATATGATGAAAACCGGAAATTTAAAGGGTTCTGTTATTCAGTGCGGAAACGGCACAGTCAGTTCTGCACTGAATACGGGCATACATAAAGCAAAGGGGAAATATGTTACCTTTGTTTATCCTACAAGGCTTTATAAGAATTATATAAATGACTATTTTAAGGTTGCAGAGGAAAAGCAGGCAGAGTTTATTTTTGCAGTTCCTTCATCAAGTGAGGAAAACCATAAAGAGATAATTCCGGAAAACATACTCGGTACTGATATAGTTGTAAGACTTATCAGATCCTCGATATATATGGATTTCACAGCGGTGCTTTTCAGGAGAGATTTTCTTGTAAAAAATTCTGTCCGTTTCTATGAGGAATGTACGCTAGGGTATGCCGAGGCTTTTATATATAATTGTTTGCTTCATAATCCTCGTACAGCTTATTTAGATATGGAGATAAAGAGAGACTATGTAAACAGTCTGATAAGCAGTGATAACTCAAAAACAACAAACAATTGTTTTGAGAGATTCGACGCTATGTTGAAGGTTTACGAACACGCAAAAGATCTGTATAAGAATGACACTGTCCTTTTAGAAGCGTTTGAATACCAGAAGATTCCTGCCGTTCTGATAAATTGCGTTGATAAGCTGCTTGATGAAGGTTTTAATAAAACCTCTATAAGAAAGCTGCTGAAAAATAAAGGGTATGAGGATTACCTGAAAATTACAGCTTCTACAAATGATGAATTGAAGAAAAAGGTAGTGCAGTGGAAATTTATGCCATGGCTGTACAGATATTAGGAGATACAATATGTCAAATGTGATTTACATGGATCATCCGCTTATTAAACATAAGATTACCATGATGCGTATGAAACAGACAAATACAAAGGATTTTCGTACTTTGGTTGAAGAGGTAACTGTCCTCATGGGATATGAAGCCTTGTCTGATATGAAGACGAGAGAGGAAAGGATACAGACCCCTATAGAGGATACGGTTCAGCCTGTTCTTGACGGACTTGATCCCGCTGTTGTTCCTATACTCAGGGCAGGTCTTGGTATGGTTGGCGGTATGCTCACACTGCTGCCTTCGGCTAAGGTCGGTCATATCGGTATGTACCGTGATGAAGAAAACCATTTACCTCATCCGTATTACTGCAAGCTTCCTCCCAGACTCAAAGACAGGCTAGTTATAGTTACAGATCCTATGCTTGCTACAGGCGGATCGCTTATAGATGCAGTAGATGAGATAAAAAAGCAGGGCGGCAGAAACATCAAATGTATGTGCATTATAGCGTCTCCTGAAGGTGTAAAAGCATTTTCAGAAAAGCATCCTGATGTACAGCTTTATGTAGGTTCGCTTGACCGCTGTCTTAATAAGGATTGCTATATTTGTCCCGGTCTTGGTGATGCAGGAGACAGAATATTTGGTACAAAATAAAAGGATTTATCCGATATGTCACTGCGGCATATCGGATAATCTTATTAAATAGGGTTTATACCGGTGCATTATTCCGGCTTTATTTTGAAGTACTGTTTATTTTGGACATACGGTTATATATAAGAAGTGTGATGATGGATATTATGTAGTTGAGATAATAATAACCGATGCTGTAAAGTACCAGTAACCTGTGAATTTGCACAAAATTTTCGATGTAAATTCTACATCGTATGTATACAATAAAATGTACTTTTGTTCGCATGTTAGTTTATTATTCTTTGAAAGACTTGAAACTGTTTTGATAATTGTATATAATATAGCCTGTGTTCAAAAATCAGGAATGATTTTTCATCCTATAGGTTTAATTTTATTTTTCGGCTGTTTACGGTTATTATGTTCTCTTCTTTCATTTTTTTGATTTCCCGCATCATGGCGCTTCTGTCAACAGACAGATAATCTGCAAGATCAGATAATGATAATGGTATCTCAAATTCATCTGAGTTTTTCTTGTTTTTCATATATTTAAGGTATGCAGTCAGTTTTCCTCTGATGGAACGGCAGGAAAGAATATCAATGTGCATCTGACAGCGGCGGAATGATTTCGTTATCAGACTGTTTATCGTTTTGATTTGTACAGGTTCAATGTTTTCAAGCTTTTCATGGTTAAGGACGATCACATGACAGTCATTTTTTGCGATTATGTAGTACAGATTTATATCGCTGTCCGGGGCAAGATATTTACCGAAAACACTTCCTCTTTCATAGTAGTCTATAATGCTTGTTTCTCCGTCTTCGGTTACACTCAAAAGAAAGGCAAGTCCTTTTACTATGATGCCGATCATATTTTCAGTATCTGTATGACGCATGATGATGTCATTTTTACGGAATGAACGTCTGAAAACAGAAAAGTTCTGTTCGATCACAGCAAGTTCATGTTCTTCCTGATTTTTGGTAATATAATCAATATCCACCTTATACACCTCTATATATTGGGGAAGTTTTTTATGCAATACGCTATATATTGTATTATATCACGGATTTGTTGCAAATGCAACAGATTTTTTTCTGTATTTATACTACAATAGGTATCACGCACATGGAGAATGTGATGTTAAGAATATTTTATAAGGGAAGATTTACGAAAAGTACAAACTATTTTGGAGTTGAGGTCTATGAGAATCATTAAAAGAAATTCGTCAGAGGAAGCTTTTGATATCGACAAGATAATTGTGGCTGTTACAAAAGCGAATGCTGCAACGGAAAACGGAAAAATATCTGAGGAACAGATAAAGGATATTGCCGGCTATGTTGAGTACAAGTGCTCACGAATGGACAGGGCAGTTTCCGTTGAAGAAATACAGGATATGGTTGAAGATCAGATAATGGCCAAGGGAGCTTTCCAGTTGGCAAGAAACTATGTCAGATACAGATTCAAGCGTTCTCTTGTACGTTCTTCAAATACCACTGATAACAAGATACTTAGTCTTATTGAATGCAATAATGAAGAGGCAAAACAGGAAAATTCAAACAAGAATCCTACTGTTAACAGTGTTCAGCGTGACTATATGGCAGGCGAGGTAAGCAAGGATCTGACGAGAAGGCTTCTGCTTCCAATGGATATTGTTGAAGCGCATGAAAAGGGAATAATACATTTCCATGACGCTGACTATTTTGCACAGCATATGCACAACTGCGATCTTGTAAACCTTGAGGATATGCTTCAGAATGGTACGGTAATCAGTGAGACTTTGATAGAAAAGCCCCACAGCTTTTCCACAGCCTGTAATATTGCTACACAGATAATAGCTCAGGTAGCGAGCAACCAGTACGGCGGACAGAGCATAAGTCTTACTCATCTTGCACCTTTTGTACAGATATCAAGGGAAAAGATAAAGAGAGAATTTCTTGCGGAGCTTGAGATGATGGGTTCTGAGATACCGCAGGAAACGATAGACAATATAGTTGAGGAACGTCTCAGAAAAGAGATAACCAAGGGTGTACAGACTATACAGTATCAGGTTGTAACACTTCTTACAACTAACGGTCAGGCACCTTTTGTTACTGTATTCATGTACCTGAATGAAGCAAGAAACGAAAGAGAAAAGAAAGACCTGGCAATGATAATCGAGGAAACGCTCAGACAAAGAGTAACAGGCGTTAAGAATGAAGCCGGCGTCTGGATAACTCCTGCTTTCCCGAAGCTCATATATGTGCTTGAGGAGGACAATATACATGAGGGCGATCCCTACTACTATCTGACAGAGCTTGCAGCAAAATGTACTGCAAAGAGAATGGTTCCCGATTATATATCAGAAAAGGTTATGCTTAAAAATAAGGTAGATAAGAACGGTGATGGACATTGCTATACCTGCATGGGATGCCGCAGCTTCCTTACTCCTTATCTTGATGAAAACGGTAAACCTAAATACTATGGACGTTTCAATCAGGGTGTTGTTACTATCAACCTTGTAGACATAGGACTTAGTGCTGATAAGGATATAAATGCTTTCTGGAGAATTTTTGAAGAGAGAATGGATCTTTGTCATAGGGCGCTTCGCTGCCGTCATGAAAGACTTCTTGGGACACATTCAGACGCTGCGCCGATACTCTGGCAGTACGGTGCAATCTCAAGACTTAAAAAAGGTGAAGTAATAGATAAGCTGCTGTACGGCGGATATTCTACACTGTCTCTCGGATATGCCGGACTTTGGGAATGTGTCTACAGCCTTAACGGTAAGAAGCTTACTGAACCGGAGGGCAAGGAACTCGGATTAAAGATCATGAAGAAGCTCAATGAGTTTTGTGCTAAGTGGAAGGCAGAGGAAAAAATAGATTACAGTCTTTATGGCACACCGCTTGAAAGTACGACCTATAAGTTCGCAAAATGTCTGCAAAAGCGTTTTGGAAAGGTAGAGGGAGTTACCGATAAGAATTATATAACAAACAGTTATCACGTTCATGTTACAGAGCCGATAAGTGCATTTGACAAACTGAAGTTAGAGTCAGAGTTCCAGGCTTTGTCACCGGGCGGTGCAATATCATATGTTGAAGTTCCGAATATGCAGCAGAACATTCCTGCTGTAATGAAGGTTATTCGTTATATTTATGATAATATAATGTATGCCGAGCTTAATACAAAGAGCGATTTCTGTCAGTGCTGCGGATACAGCGGTGAAATACAGATAGTAAAGGATGACAGCGGCAAGCTTGTCTGGGAATGTCCTAATTGCGGAAACAGAGATCAGAATAAGATGAATGTTGCAAGAAGAACCTGCGGATATATAGGTACGCAGTTCTGGAATCAGGGACGAACTCAGGAGATAAAGGAAAGGGTGCTTCATCTTTGATATGAATTACGGTACTATAAAAAATTGTGACATAGCTAATGGTATCGGCGTAAGAGTATCATTATTTGTTTCAGGCTGCCGTCATCACTGCAAAGGTTGTTTCCAGCCTGAAACATGGAGCTTCGATTACGGTAAGCCTTATGACAGTGATACAGAGGACAGGATAATGGAGATGCTGACTCCGGATTATATAGACGGTTTATCCTTGCTTGGAGGAGAGCCGTTTGAGCCGGAAAATCAGAGGGTGCTTGTAAAACTGTTAAAGCGTGTAAGAGAGGAGCTTCCCGAAAAGAATATATGGTGCTACAGCGGATATCTGTTTGACGTGGATTTGCGAAAGGGCGGAAAGGCCTATTGTGAAGTAACGGATGAAATGCTTTCATATATTGACATTCTTGTGGACGGTGAATTTGTACTTGAAAAAAAGGACATATCTCTGCGGTTCAGAGGAAGCTCAAATCAGCGTATCATAGATGTCAGAAGATCTCTTGAACAGAATAATCTGATATTGTCGGCTTATATGATGAATGAAAAAATATAATATAGCTTTTAGTCCAGTGATAAATGGCTGTTGTATCAAATTGGTACAGCAGCTTTTTTTGCGTCAGGGAAACTTCATACTCAAAAAATTCCACATAAATTCCTAATACATTCCAATGATATTCCAACACGGCGGTATATACTTTTATCACAAAGCTGGCACAGTATGGCATTCCGGTTTTCAGGCTTGAAACCGATTATCAGTATCAGGATGTAGAGCAGCTGAGAATACGCCTGGAAGC
>CACXDE010000142.1 GCA_902766305.1 uncultured Ruminococcus sp.
AGAGATTGGGGTGTGGGGCAAAGCCCCACGAACCCTCACTTTCCTATTCCATTGTTGATTGTATAGAAAGGTTTTTAGAGGTTGCCTTTAGTGATTAGTGTTTAGTGATTAGTGTTTAGTGATTAGTATTTAGTGATTAGTGATTAGTGTTTAGAATATTGTACCCTGCATATTATCTACTAAGCACTAACCACTACCCACTACCCACTACCTACTACCCACTATCATTCTATGAGATCGTCAACGGTGACATAATCGCCGGAGAGGGGACCCGCACAGAAATTGCAGCCGAATTCATAGAAAGCCTCCGCCTCGGTACTGTTTTTAACGCCGTCAGCGATAGGCTCGCACCGAAGCTCATTAATAAAGTTTATGATAGAATTAACTGCAATATCCGTTCTCTCATTTTTTCCAATGCTTTCAGTGATATTAGGGTGAAGGAGAACGTAATCGAAGTTAAATCTTGACAGCTCGATAAGCGGACATTCGATCTCACCGAAGCCGTACAGAAGAACGTGATAGCCCCTGCGTCTGAGCCTTGCGACATTTTCGGGCAGATCAGGATTTTTCTCCCGCAGGACGCTTTCGGCAACGGCAAAGCAGAAGCTGTTGGCGGTAAGGGAGAACTGTTCGCAGATCTTATCGGCAAGAGCGCCCGACGTTCTGTCGCTCAGAATGCTCAGGGGCATATCGAGGGTGATCCAGTTAAAATACCTTCCCGCTTCGGTAGTGCTGCGGACGGACTCGGAGAGCTGGAGCAGTTCGAGATTGAACAGCTCCTTGTTTTTACCGGAGGCATCGGCAGCGGGGCGGAAAGTCTCGGGCATAAGCGTACCAAGACCGGGGGTATTAAGGTGAGTTCTTGAGAAGTAGCAGACAGTTTTGCCGGAGGAAATATCACGCACAGGGCGGAAATTAAGCTCGACAGCACGAAGCCCGCCGACAAGAGTTTGTTTAACCGGCATAACTATACTCCTCCCAAAGTAAACATATATAGATATTCTAACATATACAGAGGTAAAAGTTAAATTTTAATAGCATAATTCCAAAAAAACAGGGGCGGTGTAAGGAATTGGCAGTAATTTGGTCAGGGTAAACAAGAAAAGTTGAGAACTATTTCTGTTTTTTGCTATTGACAACAGGGGGTAAAACTGATACATATAGTAAAAATATGGCATTATGTGTGCAATAATGCACAGCCTACCGGGGGCAGGACACCCGGAATAATTCTGAGAAAGGAAAATGTCTTATGAAAAAAGATAAAAAAACTAAAAAGAACAGCGTTATGAAAAAGCTTGTCCCGGCTACCGGTATGCTGCTCGTATCTGCTATCATGCTGACTACCTCAACATATGCTTGGTTTACAATGAGCAGAGAGGTAAGTTTGAATAACATTTCAATGACTGCAACTACCCCCGAAGATGTTCAGATATCACTTGGTCATCTGACAAGTGCTACTGGCGGTTATGCTGATAACACTGGTTTACTAAAGGCTTCTGATGGATCGACTGCAGCTGATAATTTTACTGCAGTTGCGCCCTCAGCAGGCATGACTGATGCGGATATGGTTGATTGGTCTAACACAATTGAAATTACAGAGTATTATCGTTTAGGTAGACTTATCCCCGCATCCTCGACAACGGGTGCAAATATATGGTTTACCCCCAACGCAACTGGTGTAGGTAAGACTGTCGATAGTGCAGCAACATATTATCAGGCTACCAACGGAACAACGAGAAATCCTGAGTCAACAGTTAGAACAGGATCAACTAGTGGACTTAACGCTACTCTTCATGCTATAACAAATGATACAGCAGCAAGCGACACATGGAATACAGGTGCAAGTGGAGATGCTTATGTTGTTTCTACAGGATGGAATTCAACTAATGATGATGGTTATTATGTTGATATTCCGATTTGGCTTAGGACATCGAGTACGGCAGGTGTCACGCTTTCTCTTGATGCGTATGTTGTTCCCAAAACCATAGACTTTGATACAAATGCTTCTGATAATGTTCATAATTATAATGATTTGTACAAAGCCGCTCGTGTAGCTATTATTCCCGATACAATAGATACAGCAAATGATGCTAATGTTGAAACACAGGTCAACAAACTTGTTGATCTCAAAGATGGATTTAATTCAACAACTCATACAAATCTAACTGATGGATATTCTGGAACAGCAAATGTAGTTGATTTCTATGGCAGAAATACAACAACTGGCTTAGAAGATTCTACACAGCAAGGGACAAAAGACGCTGCTTCTGGTGCTGCACTTACAAATTATGCTGCTGCTTCAAAAGCAAATAACACTGGTGTAATGGTAAATCTTACAGCTGCTGCAAATAAGGGTACAGGTACAGCTTACGGTACAGCAAGAAAGTATTATGTTCGTGTTTGGCTTGAAGGCGAAGATCCTGAGTGTTGGAACGCAAATGCTGGACAGGATTTTACAATTAGTTTGAAATTCTCTAAGATAGGTGCAGAAGCTGTTCCTAATCCGTGATAATCAAATTGATTAACACAACTGAATAACTACCCCCACCCCGTCAGGCTCCGGCTTGGCGGAGGGGTTTGCTCCCTCCCCCTGTCAGCTGCGCTGACATCCCCCTCGGCGAGGGGGACGATGGCTCCCTCGTTGAGGGAGCTGTCGCCGCAGGCGACTGAGGGAGGAAAACAAAGCGCCGGCGTGCCGTCAGGCTCTGGCCTACGGGGTGGTTTATTTTTCAAAAATCGTTGACAAACCCACAAAAAACAACTATAATATAAACAGACAAGGCGACCAGCCAACTACGGCAGTCCCCGTATAGATTAATTACTAAGAAGTAACCGTTCTATTTGCGAGACAGGCGGTTACTTCTTTTTTATATCGTGGTTTACCTTTATTGCAGTTACAATAAAGCCAGCGATGGTGACGATCACCTGAATAGTCTGCAAAAGCTCGCTATATGTAATCATATTCACCCACCCCCTTTCATCAAGAGGGCTTTATAAAGTTTTTCGCCCCCTTTATGAAGATCGGGGACTGCCGCAATCCGTAGGCTGATCGCCTTGCAGCTTCTATTCTACACTATTATCAATACCGTGTCAATTACAATTACATAATTTGCATTTGCCCGATCATTGATTTTTACATATAAATCGTGTATAATATAAATGATAAATATAGTCTGGATTCTTATGTAAAAAGAGGAGGTATGGGTATGAGTACTTTGGATGCTACTGTTTCTATGTTAGAAAAAATGCCGGAGGAAGCCCGGTTAATGGTTTTTAAATATACTCAGTCATTATTTACAGCGCCCAGACCGGCAAATCCGTTTACGCCAAAATCAAAAAAAGACATTCTTGACGATTTATCCAAGTCAAGAGAGCAAATAGCTGACGGCAAAGGTGTTGATATGAAAGAAGCTTTGCAGGAGATGGGAGCGAAACATGGATTCCTATAAGGTTATTACATCCCCAAAAGCACTGTCACAGCTTGAGGAATATATTGATTACATTCAGTATACCCTGTTAAACGAACAGGCTGCCGGAGCCGTCTGGAACGATGCTGTTGAAACAGTAAACAGGCTTGAAACTGTTGCCGGAAGTCTTAGATACTGTGACGATCCTGAATTAAAGGAATTGGGTTACCGAAAGATCGTTTTTATTCGTCACAGCTATGTCATGCTCTACAGAATTGAAAATAATACTGTATTTGTAGAAGCTGTTTACCATCAGCTTCAGGACTATGAGAAAACTTTTTTGGATTCCATTTCCTGAAGATTCATATTGAATAACTGCCCCTACCCCGTCAGGCTCCGGCCTGGCGGGGTGGTTTTTAGTGCAGTGGGTTCTTATCACAGCATTAACTGAGTTACTGCCTGATACTCTTAATCTACAGCAAATGCCGTATCAAGCGCTATTTTTACCATATCATCAAATGTATTCTGCCTTTCCTCGGCACTACAGGCTTCACCCGTCAGCGGACAATCTGATATCGTGCAGATACAAAGGGCACTTTTTCCCGTTCTTGCGGCATTGTAATAAAGTGCGGCGCTTTCCATTTCCACGCCTGAAACGCCCATCTTCCTCCAGTCTGCAAGCGGTGAGGAATCATCATAGAATGTATCGGTGCAAAGCAGAGTGCCGACATGAACATCTATCCCCAGAGCCTTTGCACAGTCGTCCGCAAGCCGTAAAAGCTTGTATGATGCCGCGGCTACAGGACGGCACGAAAGACCAAAGCTGTCCGCATAGCTTGAATTCGTACAGCTTGCAATGCCGAGAACAACATCCCTCAGCTTTACATTTTCGCTTATAGCTCCCGCAGTACCGATACGGATAATGTTTTCAACGTCGTAAAAGCTGAACAGCTCATATGAATATATCCCCATCGAGGGCATACCCATACCGCTTGCCATAACGGTCACGGTTTTACCCTTGTATTCGCCGGTAAAAGCATACATTCCCCTCACTTCATTGACAAGCCTTGCATTATCAAGAAACTTTTCGGCAATATACTTTGCTCTCAGCGGGTCACCGGGCATAAGTACGGTTTTTGCAATATCCTCTTTTTTAGCATTATTATGCGGTGTTGACATGACATTCACACTCCTTTGTACATTATTAATGTTATTTCAGCCCTTGGGCAGAATTGCTTTCAGCGTTTCAACGACAGCATTGACATCCTGATTAAGCTTTTCCGTATCCGTCAGCATATCGTCAAAAAGCCTGTCGAGGTTTTCTTCAAAATTATCGGGGAGGATAGTACAGTTCTTTTTACAAAGCTGAACAAGACGTTTTTCTCCCGGATGAGTAAGCCTGTTCAGGGCAAAAATTATATCAAAATACGATTCAAGAAAAGCGGCTGTCCTATGTACGATGCTTACCCTGTCGCCCCTGCCTGCCGCCTTAGCAATTTGCAGACTGTACGCAGGCATAGCGGCTGAAAGGAGATCAAAGTTTCTTTTAATGATATTATCCCTGAGCTTATCGGGATAGGGGACAGAAAAGCGTTCCTTTGCCTTTGCAAGTCTGCCGCTTTTATCGGCAATTATCTTACAGGTCAGAAGATTGTGCCACATACAGGTGGTATAGCCGTTATGAGGTTCATATTTTTCAACGACTGATGAAACATCCTCACAGAATGAATCGAGATCACGATAAAGGATATCAATATCTATCCCGTCATTAAGAACGCAGTTGTCCTCATATTCCCAGTAATGGTTGCCTATCTCCATGTATTTGCAGTATTTGCTGAGGATATTTCGGCGTACATCCTCGCTTACCGGAGCTGTAACATAAAGATAAACGTCATAGTCTGATTTTTTGTCAAAGTTTTCACCCGAACGTGACCCGCCGAGGGCAATTGCCTCGACCTG
>CACXDE010000143.1 GCA_902766305.1 uncultured Ruminococcus sp.
AAGAGACTTGTCAAGAGCCCAGAAGCAGCGTGTAAATCGTTTTGTGTTCTGGGTCACAGGCTCGGAAAAGTCAGAGCCCTGGGGAGAAACTGCGCCGATAATGGTAACAGAGCCTTCGCTGCCGCTGAGCGTCTTTATACGTCCGGCTCTTTCGTAGAACTCCGAAAGTCTTGACGGCAGATATGCCGGGAAACCTTCCTCAGCCGGCATTTCTTCAAGACGACCGGAAATTTCTCTGAGCGCCTCCGCCCAACGTGAGGTAGAATCCGCCATAATAGCTACATGATAGCCCATGTCACGGTAGTACTCTGCAAGAGTAAGACCTGTATATATAGACGCTTCACGAGCGGCAACAGGCATATTGGAGGTATTCGCAATAAGGACTGTTCTGTCCGTCATAGGTCTGCCGGATTTCGGGTCAATAAGCTCTGAAAATTCGTCAAGAACCTGACTCATTTCATTGCCTCGCTCACCGCAGCCGACATATACTATAATATCAGCGTCACACCATTTTGCAAGCTGGTGCTGGTTCATTGTCTTGCCTGTTCCGAAGCCGCCGGGAATAGCGGCAGTACCGCCCTTTGCTATCGGGAACATTGTATCCATTACACGCTGACCGGTAATCAGCGGAATATCTGCCGGAAGTCTCTCTGCGTTAGGTCTTGCCTGTCTTATAGGCCACTGCTGGCAAAGGGTAAGATTATGTTCCTCTCCCTTATCGTCCTTGATAACAACGATTGTATCCTTGAGCTTGTATTTGCCGTTAGGTTCAACCTTTGTTACAGTACCGCTCAGCGTCGGCGGTACCATGAATCTGTGCTCAATTATCGCTGTTTCGGGGCATGTCGCATATATCTGACCGCCCTCAAGCTTATCTCCTGCCTTGACCTTCATCTTGACATTCCAGTATCTGTTAAGATCAAGAGAAGAAACGGACGCGCCTCTTGAAATAAAAGAACCGCTTAGCTCCTCTATTGCTTTAAGAGGACGTTCAATTCCATCAAATATATTGTCTATAATACCGGGACCAAGAAGGACATTCATCGGTCCTCCTGTGCCGTATATCGGATCTCCCGGCTTAAGACCTGTTGTTTCCTCATAGACCTGAACTGTTGTAAATTCATCATTGATACCAATGATCTCACCAACAAGACGGGACTCACCGACATAAACCATTTCCATCATGGAAAAACTTCTGGTGTTTCTTACGGTAACAACAGGACCGTTTATACCAAAAATAACATCTTTATCAGCCATCTAATTCATCCCATCTTTCATTATCCGATCACTCTGAGACCAGAATTTTCACAGAACCATTCATGCTGTGCTTCGAGCTTACTGTCAAGCGTTTCATCAATAAGAATACCAGTCTTTAAGCTGATACCTACCAGCCCGCCGATCTGTATATCATTTGACACCTCGACCTCACATTTTCTGCCGAACGCAAGCACGACCTTATTCTTATGCGCAATATCCTGCTTTCTGACTCTGAGTACCACATCATCTGCTGTCAGTGCCTTTGATATATCCTTTGCACTCTTTTCAAGCAGTTTTATGTACCTATCAGTTTTTGTATACTCTTCAAGCTTTTTTTCAGCCCTTGCAAATACCTCATTTTCTATTTCCTGTCTGCGTACAAAGGTCTTGCGGCGGCTTGCTGTTTCTGCTTTTGAAAGCTCCGATGCGATCTGTGTTTTTATATCTGTCATCTTTTTCTGAATAAGAACATACGCTTCTCTCAGACCTTCCTCCTCAGCCTTATTGAGTTCCTTTTCCTTGAAGTCCTCCGCCTCAGATTGGATCTTACTGCGCTGTTCCTCAGCATATTTTTCTATAGCTTTCAGAAAATTATCTGTTTTGCTTACAGTATCAGGCATATTCACACCTCCTGTGATGCCCGTTTATATCTTGACGCCGATAGCCTCCCTGACATAACGTGTAATAGAGTCCTTTGCACGTCCGCTTCCGTGTCTGTCAGGTATTTCAACAATAAGAGGCTGTTTCCGGTTGAGCTTAAGCTCATATACAAGCTTCGGACAAAGCTGTACAAGCTTTTCCGTCATAAGTATTACCGCTATATCCTCTCTGTTCATAGCATTTGTCAAAGCGTCTTTTACTTCATTTTCCTCGTGGACAACCACTCCGCTGATGCCTGCAAGGTGCATACCCATCAGCGTATCCACATTATCACTTATCAAATAGAATTTCATGCGCTCCTCCTATTGCCCTGCGCTCTGTAAAATATGTTACTGACACACGGCACAAACAGAAAGTACACTGTATACCATCATTTGTATTATCCATCAAACCTTAGAGATGATAAGAATGGAAACAAGAAGTCCATAAAGTGCAACACCTTCGCCAAGTGCAACGAAGATAAGAGCCTTACCGAAAGCCTTAGGATCCTCGCTTGTTGCGCCTATAGCTGCCGGAGCTGCGCCGCCAACTGCGATACCGCCGCCGATACCTGAGATACCTGTTGCAAGAGCCGCGCCGATCATACAAAGACCCATATTGATATCACCGCTCTGTGCTGCCTGAGCAGCATCGCCGTCGCCTGCTGCCATTGCAACTATTGACATAGCAAGACATACGCATGAAACTATTGCAAAAGATACTATCTGTCTTACTACTGCGCTTTTACGTGTTCTCTTTCCTACTTTAACATTGTTATAGGCAAAACATACGGATGCTACCAGAAAAGCTACTGGTACTGCAAGTAAAATATATTCCAACATTATAAAAACCTCACTTTTTATTATTAATAATCCTTTTAAAGTAGTGGATAGTGATTAGTATTTAGTGATCAGAATTGTGCAGCTCTATACACCATAATGATTCCACATTCCACATTCCACTTTCCACTTTCCACATTACAAATTTAAGTAACCCCTACGGCATTTCATCACTTACGTGACGAAACGCCACCTCCCCTTTCAGGGGAGGCAAGGCATGTTTTCAGCTTCATCAGCTTTGATTCTCTGCCTTACCGGCAACAACAGGTGTGAACTGGCGGCCCTCACCGATATAGAAACGGCTGAATATTTCATAGTAATCAAGCCTGAGTACCTGAATAGCCACAAGAAGCGCTTCAAGCGCCATAACAATACCGTTTCCTACGATTATCATTATAATGTAGCCTACTCCGCCTATCATCTCAGCCAATGTGAATACAACAAGCATCATACCTGCATGAACAAGGATATATGCGCCGATTCTCAGGAATGACATTGTATTTGTGACATAACTCAGACAAATCTCAAAGACCTCAAAGAAGCTCTGTGTGCAGTAATCGCCCCATTTTTCAGGCTGCCACTTCTTTTTGCCTTCTGCAAGTCTGCCAAAGGGTTCTCTCATGAATATAAGTATCAGCGGAATAACTATAAGGCACACTATATATACCGGATTCATTATCTCAACGCCGAGCATGATCTGACAAATAAGCCCTGCCACAAGAGCAACATAGAAGACAAAGCCTGCTATACCGTTTGCACCGAAAAATGCACTTTCTGGATCTTTACGTTTCAGAGAAGACACAATATTCATCAGCATTGATATAACAATGGTAACAATACCTATAGCCACCGAACCGTAAATAATTATATTTATAGTATCCGGCTGCATTACCTCAACGGGCTTTTCATCAAGTCCGAAAAGCGCCTTATACAGCGGATCAAGAGCATGTTCAAAGCCGAACACCGAACCGTAAATAAATCCGAAAACCATACCGGATATTCCGCATGGTATCAGTATCCGCCCTATCTCCATCTTTTTCAGCTTCCACATCAGGAAACCGACTATTGCAACCACAAGACCCTGTCCCATATCACCGAACATGATACCGAAGAACAGTGTATATGTAAATGCAACTATAGCAGTCGGGTCAAGCTCGTTATAGCTTGGTAGACCGTACATTTTAACGTAAAACTCATACAGTCTTATAAACGGCGGATTTTTCAGTATTACAGGCGGAGAATGCTTCATTTCCTCCTTGCCGTCGCTTAGTGAATATTCAACACTCTTTATCTCATCAAGATGCTGAGTAAAATATTTCTCCTTGTCTGCCGGTATCCAGCCCACCATAATAAAGCTGCCGTGATATTTATACACATACCGCTTTATAGCATGATAGCAGTCAAGCTCCTGCAACCTGCTGTAATATTTCAGACACTGCTCCTTTTCAGCCTTCCAGAACTCTTCAAGCTCTTCTTCATTGCTTTTGGCAGCTTCTTCAAGCTTCTCCATTTCTTCTGTGAGAGTTTTTATATAACTCTCTGGTGTGCCTGCGATCTCAGGCACTTCAAGCTTTTCAAAATACAAGGAAGAAAATATCCTGTCAATGTTCTGTTTTTCACTTGCTTCATTCGGACAGAAATAAACACCCCAATGGTGAGTTTCATCCTCTGTACACGGGAAAAACATAACAAATGGATTATCATCAAATTCTTCAAGCTTATCAAAGCTTTCATTAGGAAGTCTGCCGAATGCCGGTGTAATATACTTACACTTCATGATCTCTGTAAAATCAAGATTTCCTCCGGTAAAATGACCAATCTGTTCTATTTTTCTTTTACAGCCGTCTATTTCCTGTCTGATGCGAAGCTTATTATTGACAAGCTTTTCGAGCTTTTCTACAGTCTTTTCCGTGTATTTAAGAACCGACTTATCGCTGACGTCAAAATCCTTCAGCTTTACAAAATCAAGCTTAATCCCTGCCATATCAGCAGTACTTCTCAGACTTTGCAGCGGTGCGGCATACGGATTCTTATCGCTCAGCGGTGTAAAATCCTGAGTATTTGAATAAAACGACATAGCGTCATCAGGATGGAAAACCTCTGAATCTCCGCAGAATTTTATTACCTGATCCAGCTCGGAAAGCATTCCTATTATGTTTATTGCCTTAACTTTTCTTACAGACACATAATCACCTCCTTATTATCTTACCAGCATAGCGGACTTTTCTTCAGGAGAAAGACCGTAGCGGGTCGACTCAATAATATTAACAATATTCTTCAATTCGATCTGTTTAAGATATACATAGGATATCATAACAATTGTCGGATTAGGAGAAAGTCTGAGATGATGCTTACAGTAAACACTAAGCAGAGAATCAGCCATCTGTGACTGGTCGCTGTATTTAAGCTTTGACATAAGCCTTCCAAGGTATGTAGACTGTGCAAGCTCAAACACCTCTCTTGCATCGGACGCACTGCAAAGCTCCTCAATATTCTTCTTTGAGAGCTTTCCATACGGTATAAGCAGAGGTCTTATCTTTTCAGCATCAAATTTGTAATACTTTTTGAGTCTTATTATTCTGGAAATATTCCTGAAATCAAGCATGGCGGAAAATGTGTCATTAAGCTCGTCCCTGTCACGGGAGCTTTTCTGTTTTCCTATAGTCTCTATTACCATACCGTAATTCTGATTATTAAGCTCCGCTTCAATTATAGAAATATCGGCTCTCTCGCCTTCCTTTGGACGGTGCTTAATGAGAATTGCGGCATATCTGCTTGACGCAAGCACTCCCACAAGATCGTCATAGCTTCTTACCGTGCTGAACGCCTTAAGGTCAATCCTTGCAAACTTCGTCATATTCATAGGCAAACCGAAAACAAATTCGTCTGCCCTGCCGATATTCAGAAGTGTAAGACAGCGAACGATCTGTTCTATCTCCATTTCGGAGATAATAAAATCAGAGAACACAAGTGATTTATTCATGGCATATCTTGACAGAGCAGATATGTCATAATAAAGATTCTGTCTCAGTATCGGTTCAAGCTGTCCTCTGTGGACTTCATTTTCGTTAAGTCCTGCTAAAACCGATCTGTAGTTGGTCCGTGATTTCAGGTAGGAAGCGACCTCCGACACATTACGGCAATCCATAAGCTGCCTGTAGTCACTATCGGAAAGACACTTTCCGTACATGGCACGAGCCTTAGCCAAAATAGCATTTGAAGCCATTTCTGATGACATAGGCATGCTTCCTTTCTGAAAAGTATTTTCTGCTGTTATGCTCCGATAACACGCTGTACGATCTCATCGACCCATTTGTCACCGTTTTCGGAGTAGCTGCTGTCCAGCTTCTTTATAAGGATACTGTTCTTTTCCTCAATCTCACTGAGCCGGGCATTGGCTTTTTTCTGAGCAGTCTGCTTATTGATCTCTATCCTGTCTTTGGCACGTGCAAGATAATCGTTTTTTATCTTTTCTTTGGTCTTAAGTATTTCATTCTCATAGCTAATCTTGCTTTTTTGAGCCTCATCGGTAAGATCTCTTGCTTTTTTGTCCATCTCTATGATCTTAGCGATCATATTCTCCATCAAGCTCCCCCCTTTTTCAGTTATATTCAGCTGACCGGAAAACAGTTAACATCACAACAAAACAAGCTTTTTATATCTCCATTTTCGCAGTCAGTTATTATTTTTCATACAGCACAGCGGACTCAAATCACTGCTGCTATATAACATGAATTATACGCCAGTTTATTACATTTTTCAAGATACATTATCAAATATTTGTTTGACAAAACAGCAAAAACGTCAGCTAAAAAAACAACTTGCTCAATCCTTCAATTTGACATATTCTGTTTTGTTTTTGAATAAGTAAACAGCCATTTTGCCGTTTTTACAGCATTTGAATCTGTCTATTCCTATGTATATACATATAATACCCGGCACAGCAAAAAGAAGAAGATAATACTTTGGTATACCGCTTCTTTGGGTAATATATGTGTATTGCGGATTTCTTTCATCAACATATACAGTGACCTGTTTTCCCCGATCATCATTTGACCAGATTGACAGCGATGACGCTTCAGTGTATGAGAGAGTTTCCTTACCGGTATAGTCAATGCCTTTATAAGTATATGTATACCTGACATCGTAGACCTTTGTCCGGTATTTTGCGCCTCCGGACATATGTGAGCCTACATCTGTCACCGTGCCTGAAACCTCAACAGAATGCGCCATAAAATCCCTGTCCCTGCCGGCGGAATATATCGAGAGCATAAAAGTGAATACTCCGATAAGTATAAAAAACACACCAAGAAATATACCTCTTGTCAGGGCTCTTTTCCCGTCATGAATATCTCCATATCTGACATTCGGAACTCTTTTACGTATCCTTTCAAAATGCGATTCCTTATGCTCCGGAGAATTATAACTGCCGTATCCGTTATTATCGTAGTTATTGTTGTCATTGTAATTCATAATTCAGCCTCACATTCATAAAAAGGCTATTTAAACAGGGGATTATATCCGCATATCAGACAAGCCGAAATAAAGCCGATACCAAGGGATAAAAACAAGCACCATATAACAGCCTTGCGCTCTGCCTCCGGCATTTTGTATTTTCCGGTTCTCCTGTCGACATTAATTTTTCAGACTCTGCATAGGTGCCGGAATGCGGCCGCCCCTTGCGATAAATCTCGAAGGTGACTTCATATTTACATCCATGATAGGACCGCTGCCTAAAAGTCCGCCGAAATTGAGTTCTTCTCCTGCCTGTTTGCCTATCGCCGGAATAAGTCTTACAGCTGTGGTTTTTGAATTTACCATACCTATAGCGGCTTCATCAGCTATTATACCTGAAATAACATCAGCCGGTGTATCGCCGGGTATAGCTATCATATCCAGACCAACAGAACAAACAGCAGTCATTGCTTCAAGCTTTACTATAGACAAAGCCTTGCTTCTTGCGGCTTCTATCATACCGGCATCTTCTGTAACAGGAATAAATGCGCCAGAAAGACCGCCGACATGAGACGAAGCCATTACGCCGCCTTTTTTAACTGCGTCATTGAGCAGCGCAAGACAAGCGGTAGTTCCATGAGCGCCGCACTGTTCAAGTCCCATTTCTTCAAGAATATATGCAACGCTGTCGCCTATCGCCGGAGTAGGCGCAAGAGACAGGTCTACTATACCGAACGGAACACTCAGACGCTTTGAAGCTTCCTTGGCAACAAGCATACCGGCTCTTGTAATCTTGAATGCTGTTTTCTTTACAATATCAGCAACCTCTGTGATATTGCAGTCTCCTGCCTTGGCAAGCGCTGCCCTTACAACGCCCGGACCTGATACGCCTACATTTATAACGCAGTCTGCTTCTCCCGGTCCGTGGAAAGCGCCAGCCATGAATGGGTTATCCTCCGGCGCATTGCAGAACACAACAAGCTTAGCCGCACCGATACAATCCCTGTCTGCTGTAAGCTCGGCTGTTTTGCGGATAACATAACCCATCTTCCCTACAGCGTCCATATTTATTCCTGCTTTTGTACTGCCGATGTTTACGGAAGAACAAACTCTTTCCGTAACGTTCAGTGCCTCCGGAATACTTTCGATAAGCGCATAGTCGCCCTGAGAAAAGCCCTTATGTACAAGTGCGCTGTAGCCGCCGACAAAATTAACGCCTACAGTTTTTGCCGCCCTGTCAAGAGTCTGCGCAAATTTCACAGGATTTTTTGTCGGACAGGCGGCTGCAAGCATTGCAACAGGTGTAACAGCTATTCTTTTGTGTATTATCGGAATACCGTAATCCTTGCTTATATCCTCGCCTGTTTTT
Organism: uncultured Ruminococcus sp.; assembly: GCA_902766305.1. Taxonomy (GTDB): domain Bacteria; phylum Bacillota; class Clostridia; order Oscillospirales; family Acutalibacteraceae; genus UBA1213. The sequence goes on from CACXDE010000143.1 coordinate 8,560, forward strand.
ACAAGGTCTTTCGCATATCTGCAAATCTTGTCATACACTTTATTGCAGGCCTTGTCTATATCCTCATCAATACAGTCAAGAAGAGATATACCCATTGTGATAGTTCTCACATCAAGGTTCTCATTCTCGATCATATTTATAGTTTCAAGTATATCATGTGAATTGATCATACCTTCGATATCCTCTCTTTTTTGAAATCAGTTAAATGGTGTGCATTGCGTTGAACAGGTCTTCGTGCATTACTATAACCTTAACTCCCATTTCCTCTCCCTTTTCTGCAAGCTGATCTGCAAGCTGGGCAAACGGAACAGTAATATTTGTTATATCAACAAACATTATCATAGCAAACATACCCTGAAGAACGGACTGAGTTACTTCAAGAATATTAGCGCTGACCGCCGCACATTCATTCGATACCTTTGCAAGTATCCCCACATTATCCTTACCCAAAACAGTTATTACTGCATTCATAACATAACCTCCGATATTTTTTTCATCTGCAAACCGGCATAAAAATTGCCGTCTGCTTCACACATACATTATACCACATCATTTATAATTTGTCACTCTTTTTCAGGAGTTATCAGTTGGAAGTTATAAGTTGGAAGCCGTCAGTTGTCAGTTGTAAGCGACCCCATTCTGAGGAGCGAGGGGTTGTTAAGAGTGGGGACGCTTTTTGACTTGCCGGCAATGATGCGCTCTGAGATAAAAAAACAAAGCGACGAAAAATCTTTCTGGTTACGCTGGTTTGTGGTAAAGATTCTTCGCCGCACTAATGATGACAAGAGAGCTGGTTCGTGATAAAGATTCCTCACTTCGTTCGGAATGACAGGGGCAGCGTTCAGAATGACAACACTCTGAGCTCTGAACCCTGGTCTCTGAGCTTAATCTGTTATTTTGTTGCCGTTGATTGTGATAGAGCTTATTTCTGACGGGTCAGTTATTACCCACTTGCTTACATTTTCATCAGCTGTACTACAATAGGTAAGAGTTATTACATAATGCTCCTCATAATTGTGGTTGAGAGCTATTTTTGCGCTTATAGTTTTGCCGTTTGTAAGAGCTACCTTTACATCGGGTGATACAGACATAAGTCCTGAAAAGCTTTCGTATTTATCAGCGTTTTCCGGTACAGTGAAGTCAAGCTCCAGGTCTGTGCTGAGAGAACCGGCTGTTATACTGCTGATCTTGTAATCAATGCCGTTTTCACCCTTGAATGTATCACTGACAGGTGAAAGCTTTTTTGTATTGCTCTTATAATTCAGCTTTACAGAAAGATCATAGTCAACACTAATCTCTTTTTTAGTTGCCACTACCATACTGTAGTCATGGAATGTAATAACCTGATTATCACCCAGCGTACCAATGTTTTCTGATATAGCGGAGTTAAGCTTCCTGTAATTTCCGGCAAACCTTGCATAGTCTTCCATATTGTCCGCATTGAAAATAACCTTATCTATCTGATAGATATAGAGATTCTTGTCCTCTGCCTTCATTGTTTCGCCCTTGAGACTCTGGAAAAGACCGCTGTCAATATGACTGCTGAGATAGCAGTTTATGGTCTTGCTGTCTGCCATTTCATAATCTGCAAAGCAGGGATAGGGTGTATCAAAGGGGGCTCTGAACCAGATACTGTGAGATATCTCAGCCTTTGCGTCATTGTCAAATTCAGATCCGGTAGTGTCTGCTATATCATATCCTACAGTATGCCAGATCTTCGCTTTGACTGTCGGTATATTGCCCACTGAGATTTCCTTATCCGGGTCGATATCCAGTACATCTTCCTCATACTCACGGCAGGTCTTGTCATAGTAATTGTAGTAATTGTTTGTTTCTATGAAAGCATCCTTACCCGGTTCAATAATATCAGAACCGTCTGCATTTGATATTCTGAGAAGTGATACCATATTTGTATCATCTCCTGTGATACCCATAAATTCACACTTGAAGCTGTCTGCAACAGTCAGATCTACATCACTGCCGGGATAAAGATTGTTCACCATATTGCCGGCGCTGTGTTCGCCGATAAAACTGTTTATTCCGCCAAGTGCGCCGGCTGTAACTGTTCCGGCTGCCAAAGCTGTTATTACTGCTGCTGCTAATATTACGGGAAGCTTTTTTCTTGTTTTCATGGATTTTTTTCCGCCTTTCTTTGTATCTTCTGAGAGCTTTTTGTGTACGTTTGCGATAACCAGTTCAGGGTCTGTTTCATATGCCGGAGCTATAGTGCTTTCATCTATTCCGTCAGGTGTTTTTTCAAGCACGTCAAATATTGTCTTTTTCATAGTACCAAACCTCTTTCTGCAAGTAATTTTTTCAGCTTATCCTTTGCTCTTGACAGCCTTGTACGCACCGTCTGGGCATTCATACTCATTATCTCGCCTATCTGTTTCGAGTTCTGATAGTAGTAATATCGTCTCAGTATCAGTTCTCTGTCCGGCTCGCCTATTTCATTTATTGCGTCATAGAGTATCATGCTTGCCTGTTTTTCTTCGATATCGTTTGTCAAAAGGAAATCCGACTCAGCTGACACATCATCTATGTTAATAACCTTGTTATGCTTTACTGAATCCCTCAGCCTGTTTTTTGTCTTGTTTTTAGCTATCTGACAGATATATGCTTTCAGCTTTCCGGCTTCAAGCTTGTCTGTGTTGTACCACATTGCTATGAATGTGTCTTCGGTAAGCTCCTCAACATCTTCGGCTGTAAGGCTGTTTCCGCCCAAGTTGCTGATTACTGCACTTACAAGCCTTGCATACTGTCTTATAGCGTCATCAAGAGCATCGCTGTCCTGCTGTTTAAGTCTCTGTATCAGAATACCTTCATCCATATGTACCTCCATACCGTTTCCTGCTGCATCGTTGTTTTTTGTCCTTTCACTTTATATAACACTGTTTGCTGCTGTAGTGTTTCACGATTTGAAAATTTTTTAACTCCACACTCCACTCTTCACACTCCACACTCTTCATGTTCCAAGTACAAAAAAACCGCCCCGGAAGGCGGTTTTTTTGATAAAGTTATAAGTTGACATCTTGAGAATCTGTCATCCTTAGCCCCCACTGTCATCCTGAGCGCAGCGAAGGATCTTCTTTCATAGACTTGCAGGAAAGATTCTTCGTCGCTTCGTTTTTGAAAAAATTGCAGCGCATAATTTCCGGCAAGTCAAAAAGCGGCACGGCTTTGAACAACAGGGACGCTCCTCAGAATGACAGGTTGAAGAAGCCTTTAGAACAACAAAAGAAGAAAGAAGTCTGATGTGTCATGCTCTGAGCTCTGCACTCTTAGCTTTGAACTTTGAACTTATTATTCATTATTCGAAATATCAATCAGAAAAAATCTCTGAAAGCTCTGAAAGATTGATCTTGCTTGTCTCTTTTTCTTTGTATCCGTCGGGTATTATCAGTTCTTCGCTGTCTATCTCGGACGAAATTACGTTGATGTTTATATCGTACTTTTTGTCCTCTGATTCAATATGAATTACCTTGATGATATTTTCCTCGTCAAAATAACAGGTCACTTTGGATGATGTGGTCTTTGTTACAGTTTCTGTTTTTTCAGAGGATTCTTCTTTCTTGCTTTCAGACTTTGAATTGTCGTTTTTCTTAGCGTCAACCTTTTTCTTTGTCTCTGTAGTCTGTGTTACATCATATCTTTCAAATTTATAATCCTTGTAGCCGTATTCTTCCTCACCGCTGTCAGCAAGCTTTATTTCAGTGGTCTGTGTTGTGTTCAGAATTTCATCTGTATCAAGATCACCGACAACATCTCCCGCTATATCCTTGATATTCTCAACTATACGGCTTGCTTGTCCGCTGCTGTCGGAGGACGCTTCGCTTTCAAGCTTGCTCAGCTGTTCAGCCGTCTGCAATACCTTGTAAGTCTTTCTTCTGGTATTCATCGAAAAAACACCATCGCTGTTTTTCAGAATATCGAAGGATATCATACTCATACCAAGGTTAACACGTATATCCTTGTCGGCATTTTTTGTCAGTATTACATCAATACTTCCGATAGAAGAAAGATCGTAAGACGATGATTCAGAGTTTTTACTGCTCTTTTTGCTGCTCTCATCCTTGCTGCTGTCTTCTTCATCATCATTCACCTGTTCCAGCGAGAACTCAAGCTGTAGATTTTTACTTTCAATCTGCTTTACAGCGTATTGTGTAAGCGGTCCGAGGTCGTTAACATTCATTTTTTCCTCAACTAATTTTTTGATATCAGGGTCGACATCAATTTCAGGCATTTTTGTTTCTTCAGAAACCTCTGCGACTGACTCCGTGTCCGAACTATCTTTTTTGTCGTTTTCACCTGAGCAGGCTGCTAATGGAAACACAAGTGCTGCGCTGAGAAGTATAGTGAAAAGCTTTTTCATGATATGACAACTCCTTTATACTAATATTATGATTCCAACTTTCCATTATATTCGATTATAACACAAACTCAGTTATTTTGTAAAGGTGCTTCTGCATATATTATAGAACCTGCCAGCGTGACGCTGGACCCTTAATGTGAGACTTTTTTCTTTTAGCAAAGTTTTTGGCAACGCCGCCAACTATAATTTTACACTAAGTAGAACCTGATAACTGCGGAGAGATGCTATGGAATATCTATACAAGCTCAACAATACCATAAACGGAATAGTATGGGGACCATTTATGCTTACTGTACTTCTGTGTACAGGAGTTTACTATACTGTGAAGCTTCGTTTTTTTCAGATAAAGGGCTTCAGAACCTGGTGGAAAAATACATTTTTATCCCTGTTCGGAAATAACACCAAAAATAACGGAAGCGGTCTGTCTCCTCTTAGTGCAGTGTCTGCCGCACTTGCCGGAGCTATTGGCACAGGAAATATTGTGGGTGTTGCCGGCGCAATAACTCTTGGCGGAGCAGGAGCAATATTCTGGATGTGGACAGCGGCATTTTTCGGCATGGGTGTCATATATGCTGAAAACTACCTTGGCATTATTTACAGAAAAAAGACGGAAACCGGCTATACAGGCGGACCTATGTATTATATTGAAAAAGGTCTGCACTGTAAATGGGCTGCAATCCTTTTTTCTGTATTCTGTACCTTAGCAGCATTCGGAATGGGAAATATGACTCAGGCAAATTCTATTTCCGGCGCACTTAAAACAGGCTTCGGGACAGATACTGCCGTCAGTGGAATAATACTTACAACACTTGTCGGACTTATCATTTTCGGCGGTATCGGAAGGATAGTATCAGTCACTGAAAAAATCGTACCTTTCATGGCTGTAATATTTTTCATTGCTTCGATAATAGTGCTGTCAATCAATATAAAAAACATCCCCTGCGCCTTTGCAAAAATATTTGTTCAGGCTTTTGATCTCAGATCAGCTGCTGGCGGCTTTATGGGATACGGTATGTCGAGGGCGTTCAAATACGGTATATCCCGTGGAGTATTCTCAAACGAGGCCGGACTCGGAACATCACCGATAGTATACTCTGCCGCTGAAAACGATGATCCTCATATACAGGGAATGTGGGGGATTTTTCAGGTATTCATAGATACGATTGTAATGTGTACGCTTATGGCACTGTGTATTATCTGCTGCGGACTTGATGAAAGCGGAATGAATGGTATCGAACTGAGTACAGCGGCGTTTGAAAGCGTAATAGGTTACAGCGGCAGAATATTTGTTTCCGCATCTATTGTGCTTTTCGCCTTCGCAACTCTTATATCATGGTGTTTTTACGGAGAAAAAAGCTTTGAATATCTGACCGGAGGAAGATTTACGAAGATATACCGCATTGTGTACATGGCGGCTGTTTTCGCCGGCAGCATAATGAGTCTTGATCTTGTATGGGAAATTTCCGACACCTTCAACGGGCTGATGGCTGTACCAAATTTAGCTGCCCTCATCCTTCTGCGCAAAAAAGTTAAATAGCTCAGATTAAATAGCTCAGAGCTAAGAGTGTAGTGCTCAGAGCATGGCATATCAAACTTTATTCTTCTTTTGCAAATTTAAACGCACCAAATAAAATACGGAACTTGAATTAATACGAAATTAAAAAGAACAAGCTCTGCACTCTGTACTCTTTGCTCTGAGCTTTAAGATAAACCGCCGCTCCGAATTAAACGTAAGCGGCGGCGATTTTCTTGTGAATAATTATTTAATTGTAACAGTGAAATTTTTCTGTATCTTCTTATCCGTACTATCCTTTACATTCACTCTCAGATCATATTCACCTGCGTCAGACGGCTTGAACAGCATACTTTTTTCAGTGACATAGGCTGAACCGTCCGCTTCTGAAAGCTTTGTCCATGTATTTGATGTTGTCTTCTTATAGTAGTAGGCATATCTGTACGGTTCTGTTCCTCCGGCTGCCTGGG
>CACXDE010000144.1 GCA_902766305.1 uncultured Ruminococcus sp.
ACCATATGGTGGGAACAACAGGGCTCGAACCTGTGACCCTCTGCTTGTAAGGCAGATGCTCTCCCAGCTGAGCTATGCTCCCACATCTGCTGAAAGACTTATGTCTCTCAGTGACTTAAATATAATACCATATATTTAAATAATTGTCAATACCTTTTTCAAATATTTTTTAATTAAATATCAGGCATGAACAAGCACCGGAAACGAAAGAATTTCAGGCAAATCATGTATAAGCGTTTCTCCAAGTACAAAAAACGTAGTGTCATCCTCTTTATATAAATACTTTTCAAGAGATGAACTGTTTTCTGGAATAAAAGCAAAGTTGACATATTTTACATCATTTCCAAAATAACAGCCTATCTCTTTCGGTTCTATCGGCTCATTAGAAAGAATATCAAATATAGTCAGCGTATCATTATCCTTCTCTGCGATTATATAACAATCCTTGTCTTTTACCCTATAGACACATTCCTGCATAAACTGCGTAAGATAAAACATCATCAGATCATCTGTATCCGTCTTAACAGGACTTCTGCTGACATGAGAGCGTTTTATATTAATAAAATCAGAAAAGTCATCTTTATTTTTCATAGATACCTGCTCCACACAAGCACCAGAATCTGTATCGGCAGTAATACGGAAACGATACTCATCAGCTTTCTGAAATCCGAATTTCGGATAAAAGTCAAGTACCTCATCATTGGCAAAAAGGAAGATACCGTCACAATCCTTATAATCATAAAGTATCTTCTCCATAAGAATACGTGAATAGCCTTTATTTCTGTGCTGTACGTCAGTCATTACTGTACCAAGCTGTATATAATGTCTTTCTTTGCCGTTCACATTGCAATCAATAATATTGACCGAAACATTGGCAATAACCTTACCATCAAGCAATATTGAATAAGGTATGTACTTATCGTTCCAGAAGCCGCTTTTATACCATCCTTCAAAATTAAGACCGAACATCCTTTCTGCAAGGCTGTTAAATGAATTTCTCAGCTTTTCATCCTTCTGATAGTTAACAATTATACTATACGGCATAATACCACCCTCCTTCGCTGAATCATTTTTTATGAATAAACTTTTCAGAAACAAGCATTATTTTATCAAATACTTTAATCCTGAGTGCAGCGAAAGATCTTTTATAGATTCTTCATCGCTATCGCTCCTCAGAATGACAAGTCGCTTGTGCAGTTTTTCGGATTTGCTCATTCATAGTCAAAAATTTATTTCGTACCAGATAAGAAATGCGTATACAGCATATATCCTGCTCCAGAGAAATTCCTCTCCGGACAGATACCTTGTCCACATATCCTTTATAACGTCCTGTCTGAAAAACTTCTGAGATACACTTCCAAAAAGCTTATCTGCTATCGGCTGATTATATTTTGCGTCAGCAAGCCATTTGCGTATCGGGACAGCAAAACCTACCTTTTTGCGGAATGCGACCTCATGAGGCAGCTTTTCTGACGCTGCTTTCCTGAAAACAAACTTGTTCTGGTCTTCCATGAACTTATACTTGCCCGGTATTTTCCTCGCAACATCAAAAAGTCGTTTATCACTGAAAGGAGTATGCAGTTCTATACCGCAGGCTGTACTTGTACGGTCTGTATTCAGATATATGTCACCTTCAAGCCAGAGGGAAATATCTATTGTCAGTTTCTTAGATAATTCGTCCTGTCCCTGAACCTCATTCCAAAGATCAATTACAGGATCAACTGCCTTGACATTATCATCAAAGTCAATCATTATAGATTTGACTATCTCCTCTGACATAATATGCGAACAGGTAAGATATTTCCATCCTTCTTTCAAAGGATTCTTATGCGCATTATATCCCCCGAAAAATTCATCTATTCCCTCGCCTGAATATACAACATCACAGTGCTGCTTTACTGCTTTGCAGCCAATTGAAAAAGCAACAGCGGACGCATCGCCCAGAGGCTGTCCCATTTTTTCAATAACCGTAGGTATGCGCTCGAAATATTCCTCCGGACCGATCATTTTTACATTAAAGCCCTTGCCGAGTATTTCAGCAGTCTGTCTTGCAAGGGAAGATTCATCAAAGCCGGATTCCTCATAGCCAACAGTATTTGCAGCGGATGCATCGCCTGCGGCAAAGAGATAGGAAGAATCCACACCGCCGGAAAGAAAAGATTCTTTGTAGGGAAACTCTTTATCATCACGTTCATCGCCAAATATCTCATCAACAACGCTGCTTATCTCCTTTGCCCACTCGTCAACAGTTTTTGTTTCATCAGGTTCAAAAACAGGTTCCCAGTAACGGATGACCTTTACATTTTTTCCGTTCCACTCTGCATAATGTCCAGGCATAAGCTTGAATACACCCTCATAGAATGTTTCCTCACCTATCGGATAGCCATAAAACAAATACTGCTGAAGCATACGAAGATTAAGCCTTTTATTTAATCTGCTGTCAGAAACGATCTCATTGATATCGCCTGAGCATAAGAACTCATCATCCGCAACAGCATAAAACATCTGCTTCTGTCCTACATGATCTCTTACGCAGTACAGCTTTTTAAGTTCATCATCCCTTACGGCAAAGGCAAACATCCCGTAAAGGTGATCCATCATTTCCATTTTCCATTTTGAGTAAGCTTTTTTAAGTATCTCCTCTTCCCTTTCACTGCGGTTCAATCCGGGATCAATTTCAAGCTCAGCACAAAGATTTCTCCAGTTTCTTATATATCCACTGAAATAGCGGATACTTACATTATTAAGTTCAGTCATTTTTTACCTCCGGATCGTTATTTCACAGAACTTCAAGAACAAGTTCACCATCTTTTTCACTCAAACTAATGGCGGTTATTATTCCGTCCCTGCTGTCAACTATTGCAGAAGCAATTTTATCTTCAACTTCCTTGCGGATAAGGTTACGAAGATCTCTTGCACCGCTGCTCTTTCCGAATGATTTTTTGGCAAGGTACCTCCTTGCACTGTCATCATATTTGAAGGTTATACCCTTTTCTTTTAAAGTTTCAATATATTCATCAAGCATTAGCCTACTTATATCTACATAATCCTCTTCCGTCAATGATGAAAAGACGATTATTTCATCAAGTCTGCTGAGAAACTCCGGTCTGAGGAACTCTGACAAAGCTTTTCTTACCTTTTCCTCTGTTGCCTGAGCCTGTGTTTTAGCAAAGCCAAGAGCATTTTCCCTCTTTTCGCTTCCGGCATTTGATGTCATTACGATCACCGTATTGCTGAAATTGACCTTTCTTCCCTGTGCGTCTGTCAGAACACCCTCATCAAGTATCTGAAGAAGTATATTAAGAACATCAGGATGTGCCTTTTCTATTTCATCAAACAGCAGTACACTATAGGGTCTGCGTCTGACCTTCTCTGTGACCTGACCAGCCTCGTCATAACCAACATAGCCTGGAGGTGAACCTATGAGCTTGCTTACAGAATGCTTCTCCATAAATTCACTCATATCAAGACGTATAAGCGTTTCAGGCGTATTGAACAGCTCTGTAGAAAGTACCTTTACAAGCTCGGTTTTACCAACGCCTGTAGGACCTACAAAGATAAATGATGCTGGTCTTCTTCTTGGACTGATCTGTACACGGCTTCTCTTTACCGCAGCAGCAAG
>CACXDE010000145.1 GCA_902766305.1 uncultured Ruminococcus sp.
CTGGAGATCAAATACAAGAAGCTCCTCTGCGGGAACGGGGCTTTCAAGAACAACCACACCATTTCCGACAAGAGTTGTATTGAACAGACCCTCGCCGCCCGCAACAGCAGCAGAAAATGATGATCTTGCCGTTACCGTCAAATTCACGGTTTCATCGCATGCAAGGAACAAGCCGTCCTCTATCGTAACGGCACCGCCCCATTTTGCAAGATCCTCTAAAAGAATATACTTATATGTAGGCTCAAAAATAACCTGTCCCATGCCGAAATAGCGGGGCTTTATTCCCGATTCGCCCGTAACCTTGCCGCCGATCATTTTCTTGAAGAGATCGCCTGCGCCTGTTACGTTTGATCTCATTTCAACATTTCCGCTCATTATCTGCATTGCGCCCGCCTGTAATACTACACCCTGATTATTAAGATTGGCAACGACCTGTCTTTTGCGGCAGCCCATCTTGCCCATAAAATATGCAGTTTGTGCTGTAGCCGGGGATACGGAAATATCCTTCTCATATTCTATAACGCTGAAACATCCTAACTGTGCAATTAACTTTCTTGCTGTCGATTCCTGTAACATATTTGTACTGATCATTTCTGCAACTCCCTCTTTTTTAATTCATTATTCATAATGCGTTCTACATTTTCCGCTTCTTAGATTCAACAGCATATTAACCCCCTCTGTCATCTGCCTGCGGCGGCAGTGGGGTTAATATGCCATGCTCTTAGCTCTGAACTCTTAGCTCTTAACTCTGAGCTCTGAGCTATTCAAATGCTGATTTCTGCTTTTTCTGTTTCCATTGATTCGTATGGTGCAAGAGCCTCAGCAACGGTTTCACTGAGGAAATCTGCTGTCTGCTGAGGCGCACGTCCCACATAATTCTCAGGCTTAAGCAGTGCTTTAAGCTCGTCAAGAGTAACACCAAAAACCGGATCAGCTGCTATTCTTTCCAAAAGGTCATTCTCGCCGCCGTCACGCTTTACAACGGTTGAAGCCGCCATAGAATGCTTTCTGATTTGTTCGTGAAGCTTCTGTCTGTTGCCGCCCCTCTTTACAGCGTCCATCATGATATTTTCTGTTGCCATAAAGGGAAGCTCACTCATAAGACGTGAAGTTATAACTTTGTCATATACAACAAGTCCGTCACTGATGTTTATGTAAAGGTTCAGTATAGCGTCAACTGCAAGGAACGCTTCCGGTACGCTCAGTCTCTTGTTCGCGGAGTCGTCAAGGGTTCTTTCAAACCACTGTGTAGCGGCTGTTATGTACGGATTGAGAACGTCTATCATTACATAACGTGAAAGTGACGCCATACGCTCTGATCTCATAGGATTGCGCTTATATGCCATTGCGCTTGAACCTATCTGATTTTTCTCGAACGGTTCTTCTATTTCCTTCAGGTGCTGGAGAAGTCTTATATCATTTGAAAACTTTGTTGCGCTCTGGGCAATACCAGCAAGAACGTTCAGCACACGGCTGTCAAGCTTTCTTGAATAGGTCTGACCTGACACTGCAAAGCATCCGTCATATCCCATTTTCTTAGCTATGCGTCTGTCTATCTCCTTGCACTTTTCATGGTCGCCCTCAAAAAGTTCAAGGAAGCTTGCCTGAGTACCTGTCGTACCCTTACAGCCTAAAAGCTTCATACCGCCGAGAACATAGCGCACATCTTCAAGATCCATAAGAAGATCCTGTATCCAGAGTGTTGCTCTTTTACCTACTGTAGTAGGCTGTGCCGGCTGAAAATGCGTAAACGCAAGTGTCGGAAGATCCTTATATTTATCAGCAAATACAGACAGCTGACGTATTGCGCTTACAAGCTTTTTCTCAACTATCCTGAGCGCCTCAGTCATGATGATTACATCAGTATTGTCTCCGACATAGCAGGATGTAGCGCCAAGATGTATTATTCCTGCCGCCTTAGGACACTGCTGACCGTATGCGTAAACGTGGGACATTACGTCATGACGGACGATTTTTTCACGTTCCTCAGCCACCTCATAATTGATATCCTCAGCGTGAGCCTTAAGCTCGTCTATCTGCTCCTGTGTGATATCAAGACCAAGCTCCTTCTCTGCTTCTGCAAGCGCTATCCACAGCTTTCTCCATGTCTTGAACTTCTTATCAGGAGAAAAAATATATTTCATTTCCTTATCCGCATATCTTGACGACAGCGGCGATTCATATGTATCTCTCATACTGCTCCCTTCGGGCGGCGAGCCGCCGCTCCCACACCAGTCTTACACTACTTTCTTCTTAATTAACTTCCATGAATCATGTTCAAAAATGACACAAGAAGAATAAAACCCGAAATGCCGCTTCTCTTAGCTCTTAGCTCTGAACTCTGAGCTTTTCAGCTCTCGTCTTTACCCACACAAGCAGCATCCGTCTTCTTTTCGGAAAGCTTTTTCTCAAAATTTACTCCGCCGCGCTCTTTTCCGGCAAGCATTTTTTCCGGTATCTTTGACGGGTATTTTCCTGAGAAGCAAGCCGCACAGAAACCGCACTGCTCTCCGCCAAGCATCTCCCCAAGCTTATCAGCCGGAAGGAAGCCAAGCGAATCCGCTCCCGTAAGCTCGCATATCTCAGGAATAGTATGCTTTACTGCAATAAGCTCCTCACGGCTCGGGATATCCGTACCGTAGAAGCACGGCCAGATAAACGGCGGCGAACTGATACGCAGGTGCACTTCCTTTGCTCCGGCATTCCTGAGCATTTTTACTATCCTGTCACAGGTCGTACCCCTGACGATAGAATCATCTATTACTACAACTCTTTTTCCTTCAAGCACAGACCTCAGCGGATTAAGCTTCAGCTTAACGCTTTTTGCCCTCTCCTTCTGGGTAGGCTTTATGAATGTACGTCCTATGTAACCATTCTTTACGATACCTTTTTCGTATGGTATGCCTGACTCCTCACTATAGCCTATTGCCGCATCTATTCCGGATTCCGGAACACCGATAACAATATCAGCATCTACCGGAAACTCTCTTGCAAGTATGCGTCCGGCTTCCTTGCGTGATTTGTAAACACTTATTCCGTCTATCTCAGAATCAGTCCTTGCAAAATAAATGTACTCGAATACGCACAAAGCCTTTTTCTCTTTGGGAGTGCAAAGCGTCCTTATTGAGCGGACACCGGTATCATCAACCACAACGACCTCACCCGGTTCAACATCACGCACAAACTCTGCTCCGCAGGCGGCAAGCGCACAGGTCTCCGATGCAAAAACTATGCTCTCTCCAAGCTTACCCATACACAGCGGACGGAATCCATACGGATCACGGGCAGCAATAAGCTTCTGGGGACTCATCACCAGCAGAGAATATGCCCCCTCTATCTGTTTCATAGTCCTGAGCACAGCGTCCTCAACGGAATAAGAATTTATACGTTCCCTTGCCACAAGATAAGCTATAGCCTCCGAATCTATTGTGGTCTGGAATATCGCTCCCCGGCGTTCAAGCTCCCGTCTTATCTCATACGCATTAGTTAGATTTCCGTTATGTGCGATAGCAAGAGTACCCTTTACATAACGCATAACAAGCGGCTGTGAGTTTTCACGCACACTGCCGCCTGCTGTAGAATACCTGACGTGAGATATAGCCATCTGTCCGCAAAGAGAATCCAGCACCTCATTGCTGAACACCTCGCTGACAAGTCCCATATTTTTATGCCCGGATATAACTCCCCTGTCGTTTACGGCAATGCCGCAGCTTTCCTGACCTCTGTGCTGCAAAGCAAGAAGTCCGTTATAACAGGCATATGCCGGTGCAATACTGTCATCTCCGTATATACCGAATACACCGCACTCCTCGTGCAGCTCTTCGGAATAATAATTTTCTATCTTAGTATTCAAAAAATACACCTCGTGTTTAGCTCAGAGCTCAGAGTTCAGGGCTCAGAGCATGAAACCATCAATTCTTTCTGTTTTCTTACTTTTATCCCTGTGATAATTTTATCATCAGACCGCTAAGCATTCTATTTATTTCGCTGCACAGTCTCAAAGGTTCTGATATCAAATCTTCTAACAAATAACCAAGTCTCTCACAAACCAGTATCTGAGTTTCCAATTCAGCACCCGAACCTCTTGCCATTGAAAGAAAGTGTTTAAAATCTTTATCGGAATATCGCTGCTGTCCCTCTGCAATATTTGACGGAATGGATACAGCCGCTCTCCTCATCTGATCAGAAAGTCCATATTGTTCTTCTTTAGGTAAGCATTTCACAATTTTGTATACAATCTCGACCAGATCCATTGCTTTTTGCCACACAAGCAAATCTTTGATAATAATACGATGACATAAATATTCCTCGAATCAATCTCTCAACAATTCGCTCTGCACTCTGAGCTCTGAACACTGAGCTTAAAGTCCAATCCTTTTCATCATCTCGGCGTAAGCTTCCTCTACACCGCCAAGGTCACGGCGGAAACGGTCTTTGTCAAGCTTCTCGTGAGTCTTGATGTCCCAGAAACGGCAGGTATCAGGAGATATCTCGTCAGCAAGAACTATCTCGCCGTCAGAGGTCTTGCCAAATTCAAGCTTGAAGTCGATAAGCTCTACGCCGACGCTCTCAAAGAACTCTACCATATTCTTGTTGACTTCAAAAGCCATTTTCTTGATAGTATCTATATCCTCCCATGTCGCAGCGCCGATAGCTACAGCATGATACGCATTAATAAGCGGATCGCCAAGATCATCGTCCTTATATGAAAACTCGATAACAGTAGTTTTGAGCGCATAGCCTTCCTCAAGACCAAGACGCTTTGCCATAGAACCGGCAGCCTTGTTTCTGATTATGACTTCAAGCGGAACTATGCTGACTTTCTTTACAACTGTATCACGATCGTTAAGTTCTTCTACATAGTGGGTCTTAACACCCTTTTCTTCAAGCAAACGGAACATGAAATTCGACATTCTGTTATTGACAACGCCTTTGCCCCTGATAGTACCCTTTTTCAGACCGTTGAACGCTGTAGCGTCATCCTTATATTCTACAATGCAGAGATCAGGATCAGCAGTCGCATAAACCTTTTTAGCCTTGCCTTCGTACAGAAGTTCTGTTTTTTCCATTTCAATTACTCCTCTCGCTGTATGTCCGCAGGTATCGCCGGACAACACAATAACACATTGAATATTTCCGCTCTGATGCGAAAATATGATACCAACACATCATTGATTATACAACTATTTTCCGATTTAAGCAAGAGTAATTTTAAATTTGATTTTTTTTGACGAATACGACATCATTCAACCATTTTTTTATCTGTTTTGCACAACAAATCCCTATTGATCTTATTTGACATTTTATAGTTATGGTGTTAGAATGTAAGTGTGCTAACATTCTCATCTGAAATAAACCTACGGGAGGTGATTCTTTGTGTACGACAGATACATTGGTATTGAAATAAGCAAGGTCAACAACATGATGAGACGGAAATGTATAAGAGAGGAACTGTTTTTTGAGTCGGATGATGATGTGACTAATAAAAACGGTTGGATCATAGGATTTATCGCTAAAAACAATGATAAAGACATTTTTCAGAAGGATATAGAAAATAAGTTCTCGATCAGACGCTCTACAGTCTCCGGAATTTTAAGTCTCATGGAGAAAAAGGGCTACATAAGAAGGGAAAGCGTTGATTATGACGCAAGACTAAAAAAACTAACTCTGACTGAAAAATCATGGGACTACTACAATAAAATACATAAAAAGATCAATGAAGGGGAAGAAATGCTCCGCAGCGGTCTTGAAGAGGATGAGATCAGTACATTTCTGAACATACTGGATAAAATCAAAAAAAATCTTGAAGAACAGGAGGCAAAAAGTAATGATAAAGACTCTGGCAAAATGTATACGGGAATATAAGCTTCCCTCTATACTTGCCCCGATATTTGTGACGCTCGAAGTAATAATGGAAGTGCTTCTGCCGTTCCTTATGGCTTCGCTTATAGATGACGGTGTAAAAAACGGAGATATGGAGACGATAATAAAAACCGGTCTGATGCTTGCGGCTGTCGCTTTCGGCGCACTGGTATTCGGCGCACTTTCAGGCAAATATGCGGCAAAGGCAAGCGCAGGCTTTGCTAAAAACCTGAGACACGATCTCTACTACAAAATACAGGATTACTCGTTCGCAAATATTGATAAGTTTTCTACTTCAAGTCTTGTAACAAGGCTTACGACGGACGTTACCAATATACAGAACGCATACCAGATGATAATCCGTGTTGCGATACGTGCCCCGTTCATGATGATATTTGCTATGGTAATGTCATTCAGCATGAACAGTCAGCTTTCGTTTGTATTCGTTGCGTTCATACCGCTTATTGCTTTGGCACTCGGAACTATAATAAAGTTTGCCCACCCTGTTTTCAGACGTGTGTTCAAAACATATGATAAGCTGAATAACGTCGTTCAGGAGAACCTTCACGGAATAAGGGTAGTGAAATCCTTCGTAAGAGAAGAACACGAGATCGGAAAATTCAAAAGCATATCTGAACTTATCTATAAGGATTTTTCAAAAGCTGAAAAAATGATAGCCTTCAATATGCCTGTCATGCAGCTGAGCATATACGGCTGTATACTTATCATTTCATGGATAGCTTCGCACCAGATAGTCGGCGGGACTATGACTACAGGCGAGCTTATAACTATGATGACTTATGTCTTCCAGATTCTTATGAGCCTTATGTTCCTTTCAATGATAATGGTAATGGTCGTTCTTTCAAGAGCTTCCGCAGAACGTATTTCCGAAGTCCTCAATGAAGAAATAGACCTGAAAAACAATGACAAGGCTCTTACAGAGGTTAAGGACGGAAGTATTGTATTTGACAATGTATCATTCAGCTATACAGGAAAAAGCGATAAGCTTTGTCTGACAGATATCAATCTGAAAATAAAATCCGGCGAAACTATCGGTATAATCGGCGGTACAGGTTCGTCAAAATCCAGCCTTGTACAGCTTATCCCCCGTCTGTATGACGCGACCAAAGGAAAAGTAATTGTCGGCGGTGAGGATGTCCGTAACTACGACCTTGAAACAATCAGGGACAGCGTTGCTATGGTTCTGCAAAAGAATGTTCTTTTCTCCGGTACAATCAAAGAAAACCTCAGATGGGGCAATGCTCAGGCTACAGATGAAGAAATAGCCGCTGTCTGCCGTCTTGCACAGGCTGACGGCTTTATAGAGCAAATGCCTGAAAAATATGATACATATATAGAGCAGGGCGGTACAAACGTATCCGGCGGTCAGAGACAGAGACTTTGTATTGCACGTGCGCTCCTTAAAAAGCCGAAAATACTTATCCTTGACGACTCAACAAGCGCAGTAGACACAAAAACAGATAAGCTTATACGTCAGGCCTTTCTGGAAGAAATCCCCGATACCACAAAAATAATTATTGCACAGCGTATTGCTTCCGTTCAGGACGCTGACAAAATAATAATCATGGACAAGGGCAGGATAGCCGCTCTCGGCAGTCATGATGAGCTTATCAAAACAAACAAGATATATCAGGAAGTATATTATTCTCAGCAGAAGGGAAGTGAAGAAAATGGCTAAGAAGAAGAAAAATCTCCCCCCCATGCCCGATCCGAAATCAATGCAGAGGATCAAAAATCCAGGTAAGGTAATAAAAAGACTTCTCAGCTATTTCAAGGATTATACCTTCCGCTTTATATGCGTACTTGTCTGCATAGTAATAAGCGCCGGCGCAAGCGCACTCAGCGCAATGTTTATACAGATACTGATAGACGGATATATAGTTCCGCTCATGGGACAGCAGAATCCTGATTACACAAATCTTCTTGTAATGATACTGACTGTCGGCGGTATACTTTTTGTTGGTGCTTTTGCAGGTCTTATCTATAACCGCCTGATGGTAACTATATCCCAGGGAATACAGAAAAAAATACGTGATGAGATGTTTGCGCATATGCAGACACTGCCAATAAGGTATTTCGACACGCATTCTCACGGTGATACAATGAGCCGATATACAAACGATATAGACACTCTCCGTCAGATGATGTCAATGAGCCTTCCACAGATGTTCTCATCTGTAATAACAATTATCACAGTTTTCGCCGCAATGATTACCATGAATGTATATCTTACGCTGTTTGTACTTCTGTTTGTCGGAATAATGCTTGTTATCATGGGCAAGATTGCCGGCGGAAGCGCTGTAAACTTCATAGCCCAGCAAAAGCAGTTGGGTGAAGTAAACGGCTACATAGAAGAAATGATAAACGGCCAGAAGGTCGTAAAGGTTTTCTGTCATGAGGAAGCATCAAAGGAAGATTTTGACAAGAAAAATGAGGCTCTGTGTAAAAGCGCTACAGCGGCAAACACGTATGCAAATATACTTATGCCGATAATGAACAATCTCGGCAATTTACAGTATGTTCTTATTGCCATGGTCGGCGGCGCGCTGGCTATATTCGGTCTCAGCCCGATAACAGTAGGCATAATTGCATCTTTTCTCCAGCTCTCCAAAAATTTCACAAGACCTTTCAGCGAAATTTCACAGCAGATAAATGCTGTAATAATGGCTCTTGCCGGGGCTGAAAGAATATTTGAGCTTATGGATGAGGAAAGCGAAAAGGATAACGGCTATGTTACCCTTGTCAACGCAAAGTATGACAAGGACGGCAATATAGCTGAAGCTGAGGAAAGAACTGAAATGTGGGCATGGAAGCATCCCCA